>DASYBH010000164.1:0-8235 GCA_036500885.1 Candidatus Dormiibacterota bacterium | reverse complement strand
CCGGCCGGCGGTGGAGACGGCGGTCGCCAGGGCGGGCGCCACCGAGACGGTGTCGCGGCTGCCCAGCGGGCTCGACACGCAGCTCGGTCCCACCTGGCCGGATGGCGTGGAGCTCTCGTTCGGCCAGTGGCAGCGGCTGGCGCTGGCGCGGGGGCTGATGCGGGACGCGCCGCTGCTCTGCGTGCTGGACGAGCCCACGGCGGCGCTGGACTCGGAGGCCGAGCACGCGCTGTTCGAGCGCTTCGCGGCGGCGGCGAGGGCGGAGGGCGCGGAGGGTCGCGTCACCGTGCTCGTGTCCCACCGGTTCTCGACCGTCCGGATGGCGGACCTGATCGTGGTGCTGGACGGGAGGCGGGTGGTCGAGGTCGGCGGGCACGAGGAGCTGATGGCGCGAGGCGGCCTGTACGCCGAGCTGTACGGCATCCAGGCAAGGGCGTATCGCGTCTGAGGCTGGCACGCCAGCGGCCGCACCGCCAGTCTGGCGAGCCCGGTCCCCGCAAGGAAACCGGGCTCACGCCAGTGAATGACCTCTCCAGGAGGGAATCGCCCGCAGCCGGTCTGCGCGATGCTCCCCCTCCGCCGCACGACGGCATCCGCCCCACTCTGACGCGGTATCCCCACCTTAGAGACGGGGGGCCGGGCCGTCAACTGGTTCGGCCGTCGCGACTCCGTACGCGAACTGCGCGGCGCTGATCGCGCGGGCAGCCGGCTACGCTGAGCTCGTGAGCGCCGCCTGGGGACTGGAGCGGGGCGCCCTCTGGGCGCTCGACCTGCCGGCGGACTGCCCGCCGCCGGCCAGACCGGAGCGGGACCGCATGGACGTCCATTTCGCGCGTGCCGGCCCGGCCGACACCGGTGCGCTCGCCGTCGCGATGCGCCTGCCGGAGGCCGAGGTCGCGGCGCGGATGGCGCGAGGCTGCCGCGCGTTCGTTCTGTGGCACGGCGAGGACGTGGCCAGCTACTGCTGGGTCTCGATCCGCCGGGAGCGCGTGGGAGAGCTGGCGCGCGACCTCGCGATACCGGCCGGCGAGTCCTACATCTGGGACTGCGCGACCGTGGTGCGGTTTCGCGGCCAGGGCCTCTACCCGAGGCTGCTGCGCGCCATCGCGGAGGTCCTGGGCGAGGAGGGCCAGCGCAGGGTGTGGATCGGCGCCTCCTCCACGCACGCGGCCTCGAGCCAGACGTTCGCCGCGACCGGCTTCCGGCCAGCGGTCGCCGCCATCTCGCTGCGGATCGCCGGTCGCGGCATCATCCTCCGGATCACGAGCCCCAGTGACGCTGACCCGGCACTGGCCGCGGCCGCTCGCCGCGTACTGACCGGTCACTCGTAAGAAGGAAGACGACTTGCCCCCCCTGACCCCCCGGCAGATGAGGGGGGAGGGGAAGACGACTTGCCCCCTGAGCCCCCGGCAGAGGAGGGGGGGAGCGGCTGTCGTGCGCTCGTTCGCTACGGAGTGTCCGCTGGCTGGTTCCGCGACGCGCCGCTGCGCTCCGTGAGCATTCGCTGGGCTTCCCGCAGGGCGCCACGGTGACTCTTGCTCGCCTCGAGGCCGAGCTGGGCCTCCGCTTCCTGGACCGCCTCGACAAGCCGGCGAAGGGCGTGACGAAGGGCGAGGACCTCCTGCTGCAGGTCGGGTATCAGCTGCGCCTCGTATCGGTCGAGGTCGATTCGCATCAGCACCAGCCGGTCCATCTCACCCCTGTCGACGAGAACCTTCCCATTCATCTCCGGCTCCACTTCGCTCCCCCTTGATTGGCGAGCGCTCCGGTGCGCAGCCTCACGAGCATGGCGTTTCCGCGTCGCCCGCCAGGCGCGCGACGCGACCGCTCAGGGCCCGCACCTGCTCCTCCAGCCGGTGCAGGCGGTCCGCCGGCCCCAGGCCGGCGGGGTCGTCGTCGAACAGCACCTGGATGGGCACGTTGGCGACCAGGGCGGCCGCCACCAGCACGTCGGCGGGCGGAGTGACCACGCCGTGCTCCCACTTGCTGACGGTCGACGGGTGCAGGGACCGCCGGCCGAGCTTCGCGCAGACCGCCGAGGCGAAGTCCCGCATCCCCATGCCGGCGAGCCGGCGGGCATTGACCATCGCTCGCGCCACCGGATCGGCGGCGCCGCGGGTCACGGTGTGTGCCATCCCCCCGGCCTGGATCGATCGCGAGCCCTGAGCGGAGCGCCGACCTCGTGCAGATAGCCGAGCAGCTCCCGGTAGGACTGCAGCATCGAGACCTCGTGGTACGGGATGCCGCGCTCCTGGCAGAACCCGCGCACGATGAGGTGCGCGCGGCGGACGCGGTTCCTGGCCATGGTCGGGAAGAGGTGATGCTCCATCTGGTAGTTGAGAGCGCCGTACCAGAGGTCGGTCATCGGATGCGCGCGAACGTTGCGGGAGGTCAGCACCTGCCTCCGGAGGAAGTCGAGGTCGCCGGTGTCGTCCACCTGCAGCATTCCCTTGTGGTTGGGCGCGAACACCAGGGCCAGGTAGAACCCACCGGCGCACTGATGGATCACGATCACCAGCAGGGCCGACCACGGACCGAGGAAGTAGACGCTCAGCCCGACGTAGAGCACGACGTGCGCGGCCAGGAGCGCGACCTCCGTCCAGCGGTGGCGGGAACGCTGCTCGAAGAGGTAGCGAAAGCTCGAGACGTGCATGCTCCAGCTGAGCAGGAGGATCAGGGGGAAGAAGAGGTAGGCCTGGTGCCGGGCGATCATCCGGGGCAGGCCGCGCCGCTCCAGCGCCTGCTCCGTCGAGTAGGAGATCGCCACCGTGTTGATGTCCGGGTCCATGTCCACGTGGTTCGGGTTGGCGTGGTGGCGGTTGTGCTTGTCGACCCACCAGCCGTAGCTCATCCCCAGGAGCAGGCAGCCGGTCAGCAGGCCCACCGCGACGTTCTTCCACGCCTTCGCGAACATCTGCCGGTGCCCGGCGTCGTGGAGCTGGAACCCGAGCTGACCGGAGATGATCGCCAGCGCCAGGGCGTCCGCGGCCTGGACCCAGTGGTTCCGGAAGATCCCGAAGATGACCAGGCTGGCGGCCAGCGCGATCAGCTTCGCCGCGATCGACCGGGTGTAGAACCAGGGCTGCTTCTCGAGCAGGCCCGCCTCACGGACACGGCGCTTGACGATCGCGTAGTCCGACGGCGCCGCCGTGCCGAGTCCGACCGTTTGTGTGGATACTGCCATCGGTCTCAATGTGACGGCCCGGCGCCGGCGGCGCCATCCGCTGACCGGATGAATCTCGCGCGAATCCGCCTGCCGGTGAGGCACGGGTATGCTTTTGACGCCATCGTTCCGATGCTCCGGGGAGGCTCGACGCGCATGGAGCAGGAGAGACACGGCTCGTGAGCGAATCCCTGCCGGCGCTGGCCGGCGTGCTGCGCACGGCTCCCGAGTCGGACGCCCTCGTCATCCTGGGCCGGCTCCTGGACTCGCTGCCCATCCCGGTCCTGCTGACGGACTGCTCGAACGAACTGCGGTGCGTCTACGGCAACGTACCCTGGCGGGTCTGGGTGCCGCACGACAAGCTCCCGGTCGAGGGCCGGTCGCTCATGGAGATCCTGGAGGCGCTCTCGGAGTCCGCGCTGCTCCCGATCCTCCGCCAGGTGTGCGTCACAGGGGTGGCGGCGCATCTCCGCGACTTCAAGTACGTCGGCCTGGTCGGAGCGCCTGTGAGCCTTCCAGGCGATGTGACGATCTGGGACTGGGAGGTATATCCCGTCACGGACGTCCATGGCGTCCGCAGCCACCTTCTGATCGTTGGAGTGGACACGACCGAACGAGCGCTCCAGGGGCCAGGAGTCAGCCCCGCGGCTCGGAGACGGGCGGCCGAGCTGCGCGAGCGTGCTTCGGGGATCCTTCGGATCTTCGGCGTCACCCCGGGAGCCGATGCCGCGAAATCGATCGTGCGGCTGAGCACGCGTGAGCACGAGGTCGCCGAGCTCGTGGCGCAGGGCCTCAGCAACGCGGCCGTCGCCCGCCGGCTGCACCTGAGCCCGGCGACCATCGCGAGCCACGTCTCCCACATCCTGGAGAAGCTCGGGTTCTCGTCTCGGGTCGAGATCGCTGGCTGGGTCGTGGAACGGCGGCTGAGCCAGGAGTCCAGCGGGCCTCCCGGCTGACGGCCGGCAGGCAAGGCAGCGCGGTCCGGCTGGCGGCGCACCGGCGCCGACATTGTCCGTCTCCCGTCCGCCTTCAGCCGCGACAATCTGGGGCATGCACCGTGAGGCACTCGCCCAGACACCCGATACACCACGAGGGGTACGCGATGTACGATCTTCCCATGGCGCGGACCAACATCGACATCGACGATCGGCTGATCGCCGCGGTGATGCAGCGCTACAGCCTGCGAACGAAGCGGGAGGCGGTGGACCTCGCCCTTCGTCGCCTGGCCGGCGAGCCGCCGCCGACCGAGGAGCTCCTGCAGCTCGAGGGCTCCGGCTGGCTGGCGGACCTGGACCAGATACGGACGTCGCGAGCCGCCAGCGATCTCTGACCCTGGTCGACACGTCGGCCTGGGTCGAGTTCCTGCGCGCCACCGGCGGCCCCGTCCACCTCCGCCTCCGCGAGCTCCTGCAGCGGGACGAGCCGCTGGCAACGACCGAGCTGGTCGTGATGGAGGTGCTCGCGGGCGCCCGCGACGGCGAGCACCTGGACCGGCTCCGCCGGGCTGTCCTCGGCCGGTGCCAGCTGCTCGCCGGTCACGGCCTGGCCGACTACGAGGAGGCCGCCGCCATCTACCGGCGCTGCCGAACCCAGGGAGCGACGGTCCGGAAGCTCAGCGACTGCCTGATCGCGGCGGTGGCCATCCGGGCGCGCGTACCGCTGCTCCACGCCGATCAGGACTTCGACCAGATCGCGACGCACTGCGCCCTGCGGACAGCCTCACACGACTGATCGCGGCCACATTGTCCGTCTTTTGTCCGCCTCCAGCCTTCACGATGCCCATATGGCTCTCGATGCAAGGAAGACGGAACGGATCGGCATCCGCGCGCTCCAGGTCAACGCGCTCGCGATCGTGCGGCGGGCCGCCCGGGGCAAGCGCATCACGGTCACCGACGGCGGCCGTCCGGTCGTGCAGCTGGTGCCGATCGGCGGCCCGGAACCACCGGCCACCTCGGACGATCCTGAGGCGCTCGAGCAGGCCGAGCCCGGCACCTGACGCAGGAGCGGGCGACCCGACCCGGGCGGCCCTTGGCCGTCCGGGTCGCGCCGAGTATGCTGTGCTGCGATCTGACGCTGACCGATGACCGCACGCTCTACGTGGGCACCGACCATGCGCTGTACCAGGCCCGGCCGGGCGGCGACGGCCGCTGGCGAGCCGAGGGACTGGCGCTGGCGGGTCTTGGGGGCGTTCGCGGACTGCTGATCGATGCCGGCGACGCTCGTCGTTGGGTGGCCTGCACCTCGCAGTGCGGTGTCCTGGTGACCACGGACGAGGGCGTTTCCTGGCGTGAGGCGAACCAGGGCCTCGCCAGGCCGGAGGGCTGGTACCTGGCCCGCCATCCACGCACGGGCGAGCTGTGGTACGGCGCGGCCCCGGCCTCGATCTTCCGAAGCGCCGACCGCGGCGAGACCTGGAGCGCGTGCGAGAGCATCGAAGCGCTCCCGGATCGGGGGTGGAGCTCACCGCACCCGCCGTACACAAGCCGCGTCCGGCACATCACCTTCGGTCCGGACGGAGTGGTCCTGGCCGCGATCGAGGAGGGCTGGCTGCTCCGCAGCGAGGACGGCGGCGACACCTGGGTCAACGTCAGGGACGGCCTGGACCGTGACTGCCACTCCGCCACCTTCCTCCCCGGCGAGCAGCCGCTCGCGATCGCGACCACCGGTCAGGGCATCTTCAGGAGCGACGACGGGGGACGCACCTTCACGTTTTCGGGCGGCGGGCTCCGGCACCGCTACGTGACGGCTGTGGTGGTGCACCCAGCACAGCCGGAGGTGCTGTTCGCGGCCGCGTCCGACGTCGACCCGCTGACCGCGACGCAGCGGACGGAGGGGGCCAACGGCGCGTTCTATCGAAGCGACGACGCCGGGCTCACGTGGCGGCAGCTCACGGGCGGTCTGCCCGAGACGCTGCGCCCGGCGCCCACCTGCGTCGCCGGCGACCCTGGCGACTCAGCCTCGTTCTACGTTGGCACGACTGACGGCAGCGTCTGGCTCAGCGAGGACTCCGGCGCCTCGTTCGACATCGCTGTCGAGGGCATCCAGGGCTGGGTCCGGCACCTGCTCGTCGTACGGAGGTAGCGAAATGGCGCAGACGCTCGCGGCAAGGCAGTTGGGCGACTCGGGCATCCAGGTCACGGTGGCCGGACTGGGCTGCAACAACTTCGGGATGCGCGTCGACGCAGCCGCGAGCGCTCGTGTCGTGCACTCGGCCCTGGACCTGGGCGTCAACTTCTTCGACACCGCCGACGTGTACGGCCTCGGCGAGAGCGAGCGTCACCTCGGCGCCGCGCTGAGGGGCCGGCGCTCGCAGGCGGTGGTGCTGACCAAGTTCGCCTCACCGGCTGATCCCGAGCACCCCGAGCACCGGGGCGCGTCGCCAGAGCATGTGCGGCGGGCCATCGAGGGCAGCCTGCGCCGGCTGGAGATGGACCACGTCGACGTGTACATGCTCCACCGACCGGACCCGGACACGCCGATCGAGGCCACGCTGGAGGCGCTGCACCGCCTGGTCGAGGAGGGCAAGGTGCGGTCCATCGCGAGCTCCAACCTCGCGGGCTGGCAGGTGGCGGACGCCGACTGGACGTCCCGCACCCACGGCTTCGCCCGCTTCACGGCCGTCGAGAACCGCTACAGCCTGCTCGATCGCTCGGTGGAGCAGGAGGTGCTGCCGGCGTGCCGCCACTTCGGCGTCTCGCTGATCCCCTACTCGCCCCTCGGCAGCGGGCTGCTGACGGGCAAGTACCGGCGCGGCCAGGCGCCGCCCGAGGGCACGCGCCTCGCGGCCAGCCCGCGCGCGGCGGCGCTGTTGACGGACCGCAACTTCGACGTGGTCGAGGCGATAGAGCGATTCGCCACAGAGCGCGGAACGACCTCGACCGCCGTAGCACTGGGCTGGCTGGCCGCCCAGCCGGACGTCGCCTCCGTGATCGCGGGCGCGACCTCGCCCGAGCAGGTCGCCACCAACGTGGCGGCGACGGCCTGGACGCCGAGCGAGGAGGACCTGGCCGAGCTGAACCGCATCAGCTCCAAGCCGCGTTAGGCCGGGTACCTGACGAGAGTTCTGACCCTCAGGGTTTAGGGCTGCTCGTCAACAGGCCGCACCCGTTGCAGCCCGAACTCGGCGTTGGCACCGGCACCACCGGCGGCTGGACCGGCCCCGTGTGCGGCACCGTCGCGCCCGGCGGCAGGTGGAGCGGCTCGTTGGCGTAGCTGACGCCGCCGGGCGTGCCCGGCAGCGGCGGCGGCGCCGGGTGGCAGGAGGCGTCGCAGGCCCCCGTCGGCAAGGCGGGCTGGCTCAGGCCTCCGCTGGAAGGGCTCCCCCCAGGATCGTCTGGCGGCGGCGAGTCGGACGGCGGCTGGGATGGAGGGCTCGGATCTACCCGGAGCGGTATGCCGAGGTCGGCGGGACAGCTGGGGGAGGGACCGGTCAGGCACTCGACGCCTGGCGAGGGCCTCCCGAGCGCCGCCCGCGCTGTCGCGGCACTCGGGGTGGAGGAGGGCGCCGCACACGCGGGAACACCGACCTGGGCGGCGAGCAGCAGGGTGAGCGCCCCCGCCGCGGACAGCAGACCACGCCTCCGACTCGCCACTTCGCCTTCCTCCCTTCATTGACCGGCCCCAGGCGCACCGTCCCTTGCAGGCCGCCGGCCGAAGAGTTTCAGGTCACGAGCAGTATTGTCAATGAGACGAATGTCACGGAACCCTGCGTGGCGGGTGGACGACGAGCGCTCTCACCGCTCCTTGCGAGTGCCGCCGGCCTCCGGGCCGGCGGCGTTCCCCCCCACCGTCGTTTGCAAAAATCAGCGTCCCTCGGACGTGGCACAGAATAGCATCTGTCCCGGCGTCAGGAACGCTTTCCCTACGAATCAGCCCCGCGACGGCGCTCTCGCGGCCCCCCTGACGCCGCGGCGGGCGTGGTTCCCAGCAGCTGCGCGACCACCTCGACGGCGCGGCCCACGTCCGGCTGGTTGTTCGCGATCACGTCGGCGTAGAGGAAGCTCTCGCCGATGCGGACGATGATGTAGGCAAGCGTCGCCCGGTCCAACGTGAGCCCACCGCTCGCATGGGCC
>DASYBH010000163.1:0-10958 GCA_036500885.1 Candidatus Dormiibacterota bacterium | reverse complement strand
CGCGGTCGCGCACCAGCTCCAGGCACGCCAGCATGCCCACGCCGCGGACGTCGCCGACGCACGGGTGCCGGCCGGCCAGCTCGTGCAGGCGCGTCAGGAGCCTCTCGCCCGTGGCGGCGGCGCGCGCCGCGAGGTCCTCCTCGATGTACACCTCGAGCGTCGCGCATCCGGCCGCGCAGGCCAGCGGATGCGCCGCGTACGTGAGGCCGGCCGCCAGGTAGTGGTCGTCGAAGTACGCGGCCACCCGCTCGCTGACGATGGTGGCGCCCAGCGGCACGTACCCGCAGGTGATGCCCTTGGCAACGGTCATGAGATCCGGCGTGACGCCCCAGACCTGGCCGCCGAACCACCGTCCTGTCCGGCAGAAGCCGGTGATCACCTCGTCGAAGACCAGCAGGATGCCGTACCGGTCACAGAGCTCGCGCAGGCGCCGCAGATAGCCGTCGGGCGGCGGCACCAGGCCGCTCAGCCCCGTGACCGGCTCCACGATGATCGCGGCGACGGTCTCCGGGCCCTCGCCCACGACCGTCTGCTCGACGGCGTCCGCGCAGGCCAGGCTGCACGCGTCGCGGTCGCGGCAGAAGGGGCAGCGGTAGCGGTAGGGGTCGAGCGTCTTGACGAAGCCGGCGCCGGCCGGCTCGGCGTACACGCGGCGGTTCTCGCCGGTGGCGCTGATGGCGCCCAGCGTCGAGCCGTGATAGCTCTGGTAGCGGGTGACGATCTTGTGGCGTCCCGTCGACTGGCGCGCGATCCGGATCGCGTACTCGATCGCCTCGGTGCCGCCGTTCGTGAAGAACGTGCGGTCCAGGTCGCCGGGGGTGACCTCGGCCAGCATCTCCGCCAGGCGCGCGGCGGGCCGGTTGCCGAAGTTGGGGCCGATGACCGGCAGCTCGGCGGCCTGCCGGCGGATCGCCTCCACCACCTTCGGGTGCCCGTGACCGACGTTCATGTAGGCGAGCTGGCCGCCCAGGTCGAGGTGCCGGTTGCCGCCGGCGTCGACGAACCAGCTGCCACTGGCGCTCGTGATCGTCGGAGGTGAGAGTGAGCCCTGTGCAGACCAGGGATAGAGCCTGCGATCGTTCGGCGGCACGTCGCGATAATAACCGTCGAGGATGCAGGTTCGGGAAGTGGGCATTCTGGAGCGCTGGAATGCGCTGCTCGAGCGGGTTCGGCAGCGCGTGCCGCTCTACCGGGAGCGGCTCCCGGCTCGTCGTCTGACGTCGCTCGACCAGGTGGCCGACCTGCCGTTCACGACGAAGGACGACTTCCGCGCCGGCTACCCGTTCGGCCTGCTCGCGGTGCCAGGTGAGCAGGTGGTCCGCGTGCACATGTCCAGCGGCACGACCGGCAGGCCGGTGGTGACCGGCTACACCCGCGCCGACCTGGACCGCTGGGCCGAGTGCATGGAATGGGTCCTCCGCGCGGGGGCGGTGACCGAGACGGACGTGCTCCAGAACGCGTACGGCTACGGCCTCTTCACGGGCGGCATGGGCTTCCACATGGGGGCCGAGCGCATCGGCTGCACGGTCGTGCCGGCCTCGAGCGGCGTCACGCAGCGCCAGGTCATGCTGCTGCGCGACCTCGGCGCCACCGTCCTGACCTGCACGCCCTCGTACGCGCTCGTGCTGGCCGAGGCGGTCGAGCGGGAGGGAACGCGCGACGCGCTGCGGCTGCGTGCCGGGTTCTTCGGCGCGGAGCCGTGGACGGACGGCATGCGGGCGGGGATCGAGCGCGGCCTCGGCCTGGAGGCATTCGACACCTACGGCCTGACCGAGCTGGGCGGCCCCGGCGTCGCGGTCGAGTGCCATCGTCACGACGGGCTGCACCTGCGCGAGGACCACTTCTTCGCCGAGGTCGTGGACCCCGAGAGCGGCTCGCCGCTGCCGGCCGGTCAGGCGGGCGAGCTGGTGCTGACGGCGCTGCTGCGCGAGGCCAGTCCCGTCGTCCGCTATCGCACCCGCGACCGCACCGTCCTGATCGACGAGCCGTGCGCCTGCGGCAGCCCGTTCCGGCGGATGCGAAAGCTCCACGGCCGTACCGACGACATGCTGGTGGTTCGCGGTGAGAACGTGTTCCCCTCCCAGTTCGAGGACATCCTCCTGGGGGTGGAGGGGCTGACAGCCAACTACCAGCTGGTGGTCGACCGCGAGGCCCGCCACCTGGACACGCTGCAGATCCGCATCGAGTCGCGGCCCGACGCCGATCACGTGGGCCTGCGCGAGCGGGCGGAGATGCGCATCAAGGAGACGATCGGACTGACTGTCACCGTGACCGTGCTGGCGCCCGGCGCCCTGCCCCGGTCCGAGGGCAAGGCCAGGCGGGTGATCGACCTCCGCGAACTCTGAACCGGGATGCGTGGATAGGTTGAATGAACTCGATGGCCATCACCCGATGGGTGACGTTCGGAGGGCTGTCTGGGTGAGATCCGCCACGAGCCCTTCCAGTGCACGCCGTGTGGCCGCCTCTCGGTGGTTCCGCGATGCGTAGTTGAAGACGCGGTGGCGCAGGTCCAGCGCAGCACGGGGGTTCGTCGTCCCACCAGGTCGTCTTCGCTGGCGTCTGCCGCCCCGGCGCTCGGCCCGCGCCGGCAGCGGGGCGCCTCAGGTGCGGCGCAGTGCGGCGGCGCCGGCCAGTGCGACATAGGCCCCGAACAGGAGGCCGATCACCGCGAAGCTCGGCGGCAGGTGGGGTACGGCGAAGCTCAGAGTGATCCCCACCCAGACCGCCGCTATGGCGGCCGCGGCGCTCAGCAGCATGCCCGCGTACGGTCGCATCGTGAGCCTCTGGGCGATCGCGGCCGGCGTGGCCATCAGACCCAGCATGAGCATCGCCCCCACGACCTGGACCGCCTGCGCCGCCACCACCGCCACCAGCATCAGGAAGACGAGACCCAGCCAGCGGACCGGCACGCCAGAGGCCATCGCGGCGTCGCCGTCCAGGGAGGCGAAGAGCAGCGGACGGGCGATCGCCACCATGCCGGCCGCGACGCCGGCGCCGAGGCCGGCACCAAGCAGCGCCTGGGATGGGCTGACGCCGAAGATGCTGCCGAAGAGGACGTTCACGCCGGCGGTGCCGTTGGCGCCGGCGCCCCCACTCCGCCCGCTCACATAGATCGACAGGAACAGGACGCCGAGGCCCAGGATCCAGGCGAAGACGGCGCCGATCACCACGTCGCCAGACCGGGTGCCGGTGGTCAGCACGCTGAGGATCACGGCCACGAACAGGGTCGCGGCGAGCAGACCGCCGATCTCGCTGAGGCCGAACGCCAGGGCGGCCAGCGCGCCGGTGAAGGCCACGTGGCTGAGCGCGTCGGCGGCGAACACCTGGTTGCGCAGGACCAGGAAGTAGCCGCTGAGGCCCGACGCCAAGGCCACCCCGGTGCCTGCGAGGAAGGCGTCCCGGATGAACTCGTGGGCGAGCATCGCCTGCAGCCAGAGCAGCGGGCCGGTCATGGCCTCAGGCGGCGAACGCCGCGGCAGCCCAGATAGAGGACGAGGCCGAACGTGGTCACGAAGAAGCCGATCGGGTAGTCACTCAAGAAAAAAGCGACGGACAGCGACAGCCAGACGATCGCGAGCCCGAGGACCACGGAGATGGCGATGCCGGCCGCCGGCCTGGTCGTGAGCTGCTGGGCAGCGGCGGCAGGCAGGACCAGCATCGCGAATACCAGCAGCGCGCCGGTGATGAGTGTCGTGGCGGCCACCGAGAGGCCCAGCAGAAGGAGGAATGCGATGGAGATAGTGCCCACCGGGACGCCGGCGGACGACGCTGCCTCGGGGTCGACGGAGAGGTACAGGAAGGGCCGGCCGATCAGTGCCATCACGGCCAACACGAGGGCGGCAATGACGATCAGCCCGATCACCTGGGCCTGGCTGATGCCGAGGACGCTGCCGAAGAGGATGCCGGTGACCCCGTTGAGCAGACCGTGGTACAGGCTCGTGAAGAGGAAGCCGAGCCCCAGCGCGAAGGCCTGGATCGAGCCGATGGCGGCCGACTGGCCGTGCCGCTCCCAGGTGACCCGGCCGAGCGCGGCGATCCCGAGCGACGAGGCCGCGCAGACCGCGACCAGCCCAACGAGCTGCGGAACGCCCACCAGCACGGCGCCGGCCGCACCTGGGAACCCGACGACGGAAAGCGTGTGACCGGCATAGGTCTCACCCCTCAGCACCACGAAGTACCCGGTGACGCCGGCCAGCAGGGCGACCGCGGCGCCGGCGACGAACGCATTCCGCATGAACTCGAACTCGAGGAGCTGCCCGACGAGATCGACCACGATCAGCCCCTCTGACCCCTACTCGGCATGGTAGGTGACCGCTTCCGGCTGGCCCACCACGACGAGCCGCCCGTCGGATGCCCGCAGAACCTCGATGGGGGCGTTGTACAGCGCCGAGAGCGTCTCCGTGCCGATCACCTCGTCGGGGCGGCCGATGACCGCGCCGCCCCCGGCCAGGTAGAGCACGCGGTCGAGGTCGCCGAGAACCGGGTTGACATCGTGGGCGACCATGACAACGGCCACGTGCTGCTCGCGACAGATGCGACGGGCCAGCCCGGAGATGGCCTGCTGGTTGCCCAGGTCGAGGCTCTCCAGCGGCTCGTCGAGCAGCAGCAGGTTCGGCCGCCGGACTATCGCGCGGGCGATCAGCACCCGCTGCTGCTCACCGCCCGAGAGCTCGCCGACCGGCCGGTCGACGTACGCGGAGGCGCCGACCACCTCCATCACCTCGTCCAGCCGGCGGTCCTCGGCCCGGCGGCTGGCGGAGAAGCGGCCGAGGCCCGGGATCGGGATGCCCCAGCGCGCGCCGTCGAGGCCGAGCCGGCCGACGTCGCGCGCGCGGATGCGCAGAGAGGGGTCGAAGCTCCGGCGCTGGGGCAGGTAGCCGATCCGCGCCCCGCTCCGCCGTGGGCGCCGGCCGAACACCTCGACCGAGCCCGAGGCCAGCGGCACCATCCCGAGGATCACCTTGAGGAGCGTCGACTTCCCGACCCCGTTTGGTCCGAGGACGGCGACGAATTCGCCGGGCTCGATCCGAAGCGTGACGCCGCCCCAGACCTGCCGGCCGCCGAGCCAGGCCGATGCGCCGGTCAGCGCGACCGCCGGCGCCGCCTGTTCTGCGATCGGGACGACCGGTACGGCTCGAGCTCCGATCAGCGTGCGCTTCCGAGCGCGGCGAGGAGATCCCGGAGCTGCTTGGACTGCCAGTCCTGGAACTTCGCGCTGGCCGGCTCCAACGTCTCGGTGACCGAGGCGACAGGGATATTCCTGGACTTCGCCTTGTTGACCAGCGCGTCGACATCGGGGGTCTTGTTCTGGGTGTTGAAGACCAGCACCTTGATCTGCTTGTTGGTGATCTGGGCGTCGAACGTCGCCTTGTCGGCGGCGGTCGGCTCGCTGCCCTCGCTGATCGCGGTCATGTACTCGGCGGGCGTGATCAGCTTCAGCCCGAGATCGTCGGCCAGGTAGACGAAGATGCTCTCGGTCGCACCGACGGGGGTGCCGGCGTACTGCTGCTTGATCTTCGCGCGCAGGTCGTCGTACTGCTTCAGGCCCTGGGACAGGAACGTGGAGTGTTGCTCGTCGAAGAAGCCGGCGTCGGCGGAGTCGAGCTTCTTCAGGTCCTCGGTCATCTGGTCGACCACCTTGCGGACGTAGGAGGGGCCGTACCACATGTGCGGGTTGCCTCCCTCCTTGACGCCGATCAGGTTGGCGACCACGAGCTCCTGGCGGCCGCTGACCGGGGTGGCATCGACCGCGGACTGCACCTTGGGGTCGTAGCCGGCGCCATTGACGATCACGTACTTCGCGCGTGCGAGCTTCGCCCGGTCGGCCGGCGTCGGGTCGAACTCGTGCGGATCGGCGTCAGGGCTGACGATGAGGCTCTGGACCTGCACCCGGTCACCACCGAGCTGGCTGAGGATGCTGCCCCAGAAGTTCTCGGTGGCGACGACCGCAAGCTTGCCGGAGGAGCTCGACGAACCCCCGGCGGTGCCGCATGCGGCGGCCGTGACGAGAAGGGCGAACATCGCGGCGAGCGTTCCCAGACGCGTCACCGACGCATGGACGACGGCCTTGTTTCCAGCCAACTGTCACCTCCCAGCGCACGAGATCTTGGACGCCGGCAGCATAGCAGTTGCGCATGGACCTTGCGCAACGGATGGGCAAAGCAGGGGCAACAGCCAGAGCCTCAGCCGGCATGGCTTCGAGGTCAGCCTCAGCCCTCTAGCCGATCCCCAGATCCCCCCTTCCTTCGTGCAACTCATTCAGACAGCCGTCCGCCCGGACGTGCCCCGCCTTTCGCCAGGGCACTGACGTTCTCTCGCTCAGCGGACGGCGGACAGCACCAGGCTGGTGCCCGACACTGACAGCGGGCCGTCGCCCAGCCGGTCGCGCAGCAGCGTCACCGCTTCGGCCAGCACCGCGTGGCGCGCCGGCGCGGGCATCGCCTCCAGCCGCCAGGCGCACGCCCACCAGCTGCACGTCCGTTCGACCAGGTCCTGGGGACCCGAGAACGAGCTGACGTCCTCGACCCGCTCCAGCGAGACCGAGCGGAAGCCGGCGCCGTCCAGCGCCGCGCACAGCCGTTCCTCGTCGCTGACCACCTCCCGCGTGGCGCGGTCGTCCGCCAGCTTCGGCGTGGGCGGCGCCAGCCGGTCGAAGATCTCGCCGAGTTCCGCGCTGGCGCCGCCGGTGGCGTTGCGCGCCGGCAGGCTGGCGGCGAACCGGCCGCCGTCGCGGAGCGCACGCCGCGCCTCGGCGAGCGCCAGACCGAGGTCCGGGCAGAACTGGAGCGCGTGGCCGCAAGCGACCGCGTCGAATGCCCCATCGGGGACGCCGAGCGCCTCGATGTCCATCCGCGCCACCGCCACCTGGCGCGGCGTCTCCGCCCGGGCCAGCGCCAGCATGCCCTCGGCGAGGTCGACGGCGAGCACCAGGCCGTCACCCCCGACGGCGGCGGCCAGCGGCCGGGTCAGCACGCCAGGCCCGCAGCCGAGGTCGAGGACGCGCTCGCCGGGCCGGGGGGCCAGCAGCTCGACCACCCGCACGCGGCCACGCGCCTCGCCGCGGCGCAGGGCGCCGGCCAGACGGTCGCGGTAGGCGACCGCGTGGCGGCTGAACACGCCGGGGACGACGTCCTTCGTGCGAGAGCGGGCCTCAGTCACGCCAGGCGGCTTCCAGGGCCAGTGCCACCTCGGTCAGCGTGCCCTCATCGCCGAAGTGGCCGACCACCGAGATGCCGACCGGCACCGCGCCGGCCGGCACCGGCGCCGGCAGCGTCACCACCGGCTGGCCGGTCGTGTTGAAGGGACGCGTGTAGCCCGTGAGGTCGTTCCGGTCGTAGGTCTCGCCCAGCCGCGGCGGGAGGACCCGCGTGGTGGGTGCGAGCACGGCGTCCCATCCCGCCATCGCCGCCTCCGTCTCGACACGGACGCGGGACTGCTCCAGGAGGGCCGCCGAGTATTCGTGCGCGGTGATCTCCAGGCCCTGCTCCAGCAGCCGGCGCACGTCGTCGCCGTAGCGGTGCGGGTGCGTCGCCAGCCAGTCGCGATGGAACGACGCCGCCTCCGCCAGCAGGATCGTCAGCCCGGCCGCCGCCATCCGCCGCCGGTCCGGCAGCTCGACCTCGGGCAGGGCGGCGGTCGTCCGCTTCCAGGCGGCGGCCACCTCGGGCTCGAGGCCGTGCTCCCAGCCGGCCGCCCTCCCGACGCGCAGCTCCAGGAGTGGACTGGGATGCTCCGGCACCAGGCCGTCCAGGCCCGACATCATCTCGAGCGCCCTCGCCGCGGTGCGCACGTCGGGCGCCAGCGGCCCGAGCGTGTCCAGCGTGCGGCTCAGCGGCAGCACGCCGTCCATGTCGACGCTGCCGATCGTGGGCTTGAAGCCGACCACGCCGCAGAACGAGGCGGGGATGCGGATCGAACCGCCCGTGTCGCTGCCGATCGCCCAGTCGCAGAGACCGGCCGCCACGGCGGCGGCCGATCCGCCGGACGAGCCGCCGGGGATCCGGTCGAGCGCCCGCGGGTTCCTGACGCCCCCGTGGTGGGGGTTCTGGCTGGTGACGCCGAAGGCCCACTCGTGCAGGTTCGTCTTGCCGATCATCACGCAGCCGTGCTCGCGCAGCCGGCGCACGACGACCGCGTCCCGCCGGGCCGGGGTCGCCGGCAGCAGCGCGCCGCCCCCCGTGGTCACCGTGCCGCGCACATCGACCAGGTCCTTCACCGCCACCACCATGCCGTCGCAGTCCTCCTCGGTGAGGGAGATGAAGGCGTTGAGGTCGGCGGACGCGCGAATGCGCTCCCGCGCCTCGGCCGGCGTCACGAGCGCGCTCCGAGGTGGCGCTCCAGGAAGTCGGCGATCAGGCGATACGCCCTCACCTGGTTGGCCTGCTTCGCGAACCCGTGGCCCTCGTCCTCGAACACGTGGTACTCCACCTCCCGGCCGAGCGAGCGCAGCCGCTCGACCACCTGGTCGGACTCCGGCCTGACGACCCGGGGATCGTGCGCCCCCTGGAGGACGAGCAGTGGCGCCCGCACGTTCTCGACGTAGGTGATCGGCGAGCGTTCGACCAGCAGGTCGCGGTCCTCGTCCGGGTCTCCGACCCAGCTCTTCATCATGTGCCGCCAGAACGGCGGCACGGCGCGGGCGAACGTGACGAGGTTGGCGGGGCCGACCAGGTCGACGCCGCACGCCCAGTGCTGGGGCAGGCGCGTCATCGCGGAGAGGGTGGCGAAGCCGCCGAAGGAGCCGCCGAAGACCGCGACCCGCTCGGAATCCACCCAGTCCAGGCCGTGCAGGTAGCGCGCGGCCGCGTCGATGTCCTTCAGCTCCGCGCCGCCCCAGTCGCGACGGATCAGCGACTGGTACGTCTTCCCGTAGCCCGTGCTGCCCCGGATGTTGGGGGCGAGCACGCCGATCCCCCTGCTGAGCAGGTACTGGTAGAACGAGAACTGGGCGGGCGAGCCAGGTCGCTCCTGCGCCTCCGGACCGCCGTGGATGCAGAGGACGACGGGGAACCGCCCGCCGCCGCCCGGTGGCCGGTACAGCCACGCCGGCACCCGCCGGCCGTCGAAGCTGGGATAGCGGACGAGCTCGGGAGCGACGAGGTCGGTCTCGGGCACCCCGCCGTGAAAGCTCTCGGTGAGGCGGGTCGCGACGCCCGTCTCCAGGTCGGCGACGTAGACGTCGAACGGGCGGATCGCGGCGCCCACGCATGCCGCCAGCCGGCGGCCGTCCGGCGAGAGCGCGAAGTTGAGGCACCAGCCCCGCGGCAGCTCCGGCACCGGCAGGTCGCGGCCCGTCTCCAGGTCGCGGGCGTGGAACGTGCTGGCGCCGTCCTCGTTCACGACCCACGCCAGGCGCCGGCCCCCGCGGTCGGTGGCGGCATGCTCGACGTCCCAGTCGCCGCGCCACACCGGCTCCAGCTCGCCGTCGCCGTTCAGCGACCGGCGCGCCAGCCATCGGAACTCGTGCCCGCGGTCCGTGAGGAGGAGGAGGCTGCGGCCGTCCGCGCTGAAGCCCACCGGCTGGTTGACCTCCTCGCCCTCGTGCGCCGTGAGCGGCGTCCGCTCGCCGCTGTGCACGTCCAGCAGGAAGACGTCCTGGTCGGAGTTGGCGTGGACCTGCGTCACGGCGAGGCGGCGGCCGTCGGGGTGCCAGGGCCCCGGCCGGTAGTTGCCCTCGTCCTCGACCAGCGGCCGCGTCTCCCCGTCCGGGATGTGCAGCAGGTGCACGCCCTGGTCGCCGGGGCGGGCGAGGTTGCCGCTGAAGGTGATCCGCTCGCCGTCGGGATGGAGCTGGCCGGCCAGGCACTGCACGTGGTCGCGTCTGGTCAGGTTCTCCGCCGTGCCGCCCGTTGCCGGCACCCGGTGCAGCTGCCACTGCTCGTCGCCGTGGTGGTCGATGCCGAGGATGAAGCCGTGCGGCGTCCACTCGTGCTGGCGGGCGGAGTCCTCCACCAGCGCGGTGAGCTGGGCCGGCGCGCCGCCCGTCGCGGGCTGCCGCCAGAGGTTCATCTGCCCCGAGCCGTCGTGGACGTACGCCACATGCTCACTGTCCGGCGAGAACGTGAGGGAGGAGAGGAGGGGAAACCGCCTGACCGCGAAGAACTGCTCGAAGCGGGGTGGGGACATGGGGCGCGCCTCCTTCACGTGATTCCGAATCCGGTGCGGTTCCCGGGCGGATGGGGCGGTGCTCGTTCGAGCGGCCAATTGTCTGAATCGAGTTGCTTCAGACCGGAATCAATCGTCTAGCGGCGTCCGAAGAGGCGCCGGATGCCGTCCCAGAGAACGCCGGCGAGCAGGCTCAGCGCGTTGACCGGCCTGGCCGCCTGCGCGGGAGCCGCCGCTGCGGGCCGTCCCGCGGCGCCCGAGGCGGCGGTGACGTCGCCGGCGGTGGTCCCGCTCCGCGCCGGCTCCGCGCTGGGCGGGGCCTCCCCGACCGGCGCCGCCGTCGCCTCCGCCTCGAGGTTCGCCTTTATGCAGTCGGCCATCTGGTTGACCAGGCGCCTGGAGACGTCCTCCATCACGCCGCGACCGAAGTTGGCGATGCGGCCGGCAACGGTGTAGTCGGTGGTCAGGTGGACCGTGGACGAGCCGTTGCCGGCGGTCTCCACGGTCATGCGTGCCGTGGCGCGCGCCGAGCCCGGCCCGGTCGTCTCACGTCCCTCCGCCTGAAGCGTGGCGACCCGGTTGGCCTCGTCGCGCTCGGCGATGCGGGCCGTCCCGTTGTAGGAGACGGTGATGGGGCCCACCTTGATCTTGACCCTGCCCTTGAAGGTCGTCGAGTCGACCACCTCGGACAGCTCGGCCCCGGGCACGCACCCGACGACTTTGTTGATGTCCAGGAGGTAGGCGAACACTTTGTCAGGGGGCGCGCCGACCTGAAAGGAATTCTCCAGTTGCATTTCTTGCCTAAAAGTAGCGCAATAGTGGTGTTCACCTTCTGGCTGGTTGGGTTCGACCGA
>DASYBH010000162.1:0-6315 GCA_036500885.1 Candidatus Dormiibacterota bacterium | reverse complement strand
CCTCCCCCATCCCCGACCTACCGACCTGGCGGACGCCCTCCGTTCCCTACCGACATGGCCTCGCACTGTATCGCGAAAAGCACGCCGGGCGTCTGGAGGCGGGACCTGTCAGGAGCGTGAGAGCGATCGGTTGACCAGGGCTCGGAGCGCTTCCTCGCTGGCGCTGCGGTTCTCGTGGTTGACCTGGAAGAGGACCAGGAGGTCGTGCGCCGCCCTCTCGCGGAAGGTCAGCGCGTCCGGGTCGACTCCGCTGCGGACCTGGTCGACGGTCGGCAGGGGCTGCACGCGGATGGTGGTCGGCTCCAGGCGGCGCCGGGCATCCGGACCGAGTGCGGCGGTGGCCTCGTCGATCAGGCGGCGAAACCGCTCCGCGCTCACGCGATGAGGCCAGGCGAAGCGCGCGTCCAGCTGGGAGGCCCGCCGGAAGGCCTCGTCGCTCGCGGCCGGCATGCCGGTGTGCCGGCTGATCCGACCCAGCAGCCACCACGCATCCGAAGCCTTGGGGGCACGGTCGCACGCAGCCTGAGCCGCCTCGAGGGCGTCGTGCATGCGTCCCGTCACGAAGAGTTCACGTGCGCAGTGAAGCAGGTCCATGCCGGCGATACGCTAGCAGTTCGAAATGCGATTCTTCCGGTCGATACCGAAGGTCGCGCCCGCCCCGGCCACCGAGGCGCCGCTCCTCGCTGAACTCTACCGGCGCGCGTGGCTGGGCTGCGAGCGGCTGCTCGACCCGCGCCTGGTGGCGGACCAGACGCCGTCCGCGAACGACGTGAACGCGTGGTTCCTCGGCGGTTTCGAGGTCTACCGGATCCGCCACGAGGGACTGCTCATCGGTGCGGTGCGCTGCTGCTTCCCGACCAGCACGTGCCTGGTGGACCGGCTCGCCGTCGATCCGGACGTGCGACGGCGCGGCGTCGGGCAGCTGCTGCTCCAGCACGCCATCGGACGCGCCCAGCGGGCGGGGGTGACCCGGGTCTGGGCCCAGGTCAGCCCCAAGCTCGAGGCCGCCCACGGTCTCCTCCGCTCGGCGGGCTTCCACGACACGACCCGTGTCTGCGCGGCCTACTGGGGCGAGGAGGTGGTGCTGCTCGAGCTGCCGGTCTGACGCCGCGCCGGGTCAGCCGCCCGCGGGGCCGCCCCCCAGGCCGGGCTCGGTCAGCTTGGCCGGGTCGATGATCCGGTCGAGGTCCTCGTCCGAGAAGCCGCGCTCGCGAGCGAGCTCGCGGATCGTCCGGCCCGAGCGCAGGGCCTCCTTGGCCATCTTCGCGGCCTCGTCGTAGCCGATCACCGGCGCGAAGCCCGTCGCCAGCATCAGGCCCCTCTCCACCAGCTCCGGGCCCCGGTCCGTCGCCTGCAGCCCCTCGACGCACCGCTCCGAGAAGTTGCGGGCGGAGTTGGCCAGCAGCACGATCGACTCCAGGGTCGCGACGGCGGTCACCGGCATCATCACGTTCAGCTCGAGGAAGCTGCCGGTCTGCGAGAAGCCGACAGTGGTGTCGTTGCCGAGCACGCGGGCCACGACCATCGTCAGCGACTCCACGATGACCGGGTTGACCTTGCCCGGCATGATGCTGGAACCGGGCTGCGTCTCCGGCAGTGCCAGCTCGCCCAGCCCTGCCCTGGGGCCCATCCCCAGCAGACGGATGTCGGACGCCACCTTCCACAGGCTGAGCGCGATGGTGCGCAGCGCCCCGTGCGCCGCGATCATCGCGTCGAGGGCGGCCTGGGCGTGGAAGTGGTTCGGCGTCTCCCGGACCGGCAGCCCGGTCAGCGACGCGAGCCGCTCGCAGGCGCGCCGGGCGTAGTCGGGGTGGGCGTTGATCCCCGTCCCCACCGCCGTGCCCCCGAGCGGCACCACCAGCAGCTCGTCCCGCGCCTGGCGGGCGCGCCGTATGGACTCCTCGAGCTGGCCGGCGTAGCCGAGGAACTCCTGGCCCAGGCGGATCGGGGTCGCGTCCTGCAGGTGCGTGCGCCCGGTCTTGACGATGGGCAGGAACTCGCCGGACTTGGCGGCCAGCGCCGAGCGCAGCCGCTCCAGCGCGGGCAGCAGCTCCGCCTCGATGGCCTGCGCCGCCGCGAGCTGCATCGCCGTCGGGATGGTGTCGTTCGACGACTGGCACTTGTTGACGTCGTCGTTCGGGTGCACCTTCGCGCCCAGGCGCTGGCTGGCCAGGCGGGCGATCACCTCGTTGAAGTTGGTGTTCGTCGACGTGCCCGAGCCTGTCTGATAGACGTCGATCGGGAAGTGCTCGTCGTACGCTCCATCCGCCACGTCCCGAGCGGCCGCGCTGATGGCCGCTGCTCGTTCGGGGTCGAGGAGGCCGAGCTCGGCGTTGACCTCGGCGGCGGCCTGCTTGATGAGCGCCTGGGACCGGATGAACCGGCGGGGGAATCGCTGCCCCGAGATCGGGAAGTTGAGCACCGCGCGCTGCGTCGAGGCGCCGTACAGCGCGTCCGCGGGCACCTCCATCTCGCCCATCGAGTCGCGCTCGACGCGCGTCGCGGACCTCGTCTCTGTGTCGGCCATGCCACGGATGGTAGACCGTGCGACAACACGCGGCGTGGGAGCCACGTTACCCTTGCCGGCCGATGCGCGCGCTCATGGCGGTCACCCTCGGCATCGCCGTACTCGTCGGCGGCGGCTTCCTCGTCCTCTGGGCGACGGCGGCCGGCTACGCTGGGAGGGTCCTGCACCCCGCGCGCCACGAGCGCGAGGAACGGGCCCGGCTCCGGCGGGTCGGGGTCACCGGCACCGCCCGTGTCCTGCGCGCCACCGGCGCGGGGAGGAGCCCCGTCGGCGACCCGATGGTCGACGTGGAGCTCGCGGTCGAGCTGAGCGGGCGGGCGCCGTACGAGGTCCGGCAGCGGACGGCCGTGCCACGCCGGCGGCTCGACCGGCTGCACGCCGGGCGGGCGCTGCCGGTCCTGGTCGACCCGGACGACCCCGAGCGCCTGGTGGTCGTGTGGTCGCCGGGGTGGCGATGAGCGCGCGCAGGCGGCGACTGGCCTCGGTCGACGTCGGCAGCAACACCGTCCACGCGCTGGTGGCGGACGTCCACGACGGCCGGCTGGACGACGTGGCCTACTTCGTCCAGATGCCGGAGCTGGGCGCCGAGGTGGATCGCACCGGCCGCATCGGCCCGGCCAAGACGGGCGAGGCGATCGCCGCGCTGGAGGCCGTGCTGGCGCCCGCTCGCGAGCTGGGATACGAGCACCTCCTGGCCGGCGCCACGTCCGCCGTGCGCCGCGCCGGTGACCGCGAGGAGTTCCTCGCCCGCGCGTCCGCCGCCATCCACGTGCCCGTGCGTCTGCTGAGCGAGGAGCGGGAGGCGGAGCTCAGCTTCCAGGGCGTCGCCAGCCGGCACGGGGCCAGGCGCGCCTGGCTGATGGGCGACATGGGCGGCGGCAGCACCGAGCTCGTCGTGGCCGAGGGATCGCGGGCCGTGCGCTGGACGTCGCTCCGCATCGGCTCCGGCGGGATGGCCAGCCGATTCCTGTCGGACCCGCCCCGGACCGGCGAGCGAGAGGCGCTTCGTGCCGCGGCGCTCGCGGAGGTGCGCCGGGCGCCGGAGTGCGAGGCCCAGCGCCTCGTCATGACGGGCGGCACCGCGTCCAACCTGCCGCTGGTGATCTCGGCGCAGAACCCGCCGGACGTCCTGACGACCGAGGCTCTTCTGACCGCCGCGCAGCGGCTGGACGCCAACACCGCCGACGTGCTGGCGCAGCGCTACAACCTGCCCGCGGCCAGGATCCGCGCGCTGCGGGGCGGGGTCGAGCTGCTCCTGCTGCTGCTCGACTTCTACGGCCTCGACCGGTTCCACGTCAGCCACGCCGGGCTCCGCCAGGGCATGATCCTGGCGTACCTCGAACGCGGCGACCACTGGTGGCGATAGAGGCAAGGGGGGCAGGCCCCGTTTAGAGGCCTGGCTGGGGCGGGGGGCGGCGGGGGGCGGGGCGGCCTCGGTACGCTCCGCAAGCTGATGATGCGAGGTGACCTGGAGCAGGAGCTGGGACAGCGATACGCCGCCGCGGTGAGGTCGGCGTTCGACCTCGACGTTTCGGTCGAGGACTCGCAGATCCGTCCGAGCGGCCGGGAGCGCCAGGCCCAGGCCGACTATCAGAGCAACGCGGCGATGGGCCTTGCAAAGCGGCTGGGCCGGCCGTCACCCGCGGTCGCCGCGGCGATCGTCGAGCGGCTCGACCTGGGGGACATGCTGGAGCCGCCCCGGGTCGAGGGACCGGGCTTCGTCAACCTCACGCTGCGCCGCGACTGGCTGGAGCGCCAGGTGGCCGAGCTGCGCTGCGATGACCGGATCGGCGTGGCGCTCACGGAGGCCCCACGGCGCACGGTCATCGACTACAGCGCCGCCAACATCGCGAAGGAGATGCACGTCGGTCACCTCCGGAGCACGATCATCGGTGACTCGATCCGCCGGTTGATCCAGTTCCGCGGCGAGCATGTGATCGCTCAGAACCACATCGGCGACTGGGGCACGCCGCTCGGAATGCTGCTGGAGCACCTCGTGGACGAGGACAGGATCCACGGCGCCGACCACTCGATCAGCGAGCTGAACTCCTTCTACCAGGCGGCGCGGCGCAAGTTCGACGGCGACCCCGCGTTCCAGGAGCGCTCGCGACGCCGTGTGGTCGCGCTCCAGGCCGGGGACGAGGCCACGCTGGCCCTGTGGCACGAGCTCGTGGACAAGTCGCTGCGCTACGTCGAGCGGCTCTACGAACTGCTGGGCGTCCTCCTCACCCCCGCCGACATCGCCGCCGAGAGCTTCTACAACCCGATGCTCCCCGACGTGGCCGAGGAGCTCGAGTCGCGGGGACTGGCCAGTGTGGTCGACGGGGCGCTGATGGCCTTCCCGCCCGGCTTCACCGGCCGGGATGGGCGGCCGGTCCCGCTCATCGTGCGCAAGAGCGATGGCGGCTACACGTACGACACGACCGACCTCGCCGCGATCCGGCACCGGGCCCGCGACCTCCACGCGGACGACATCCTGTACGTGGTCGGGTCCACCCAGCGCCTTCACCTTCACCTGGTGTTCGCGATGGCGAGGGAGGCCGGCTGGCTGCGACCGGAGTCGCGCGTCGAGCACGTCAGCTTCGGCCAGATCCTGGGCCCGGACGGCAAGCTCCTGCGCACCCGGTCGGGGGAGTCGATCAGGTTGGTCGAGCTGCTCGAGGAGGCGATCGAACGAGCCGCCGCCATCGTCGCCGAGCGCAGTGAGCTGACTGCCGGCGAGCGCCGCGACGTCGCGAGGGCCGTCGGCGTCGGCGCGGTCAAATACGCCGACCTGTCCGGCGACCGGAACAAGGACTACGTGTTCGACTGGGACCGGATGCTGGCCATGGACGGCAACACCTCGGTGTACCTGCAGTACGCCAATGCGCGCGTGCGATCCGTTATCCGCAGGGCGGGCGGCGAGGTCCCGCCCGGCACGCCCGTCGTGCTCGAGACACCGGTCGAGCGCACGCTCGGGCTGAAGCTGGCCCGGTTCCCGACCGCCGTGGAGTCGGCGACCGTCCACCTCCAGCCGCACCGGCTGTGCACCTACCTGTACGAGACCGCGGTCGCCTTCTCCGACTTCTACGAGAAGTGCTCGATCCTGGGGGCCGAGACGGAGGCGATCCGAGCTTCCCGGCTCGTGCTCTCCGAGCTGACGTCCCGGGTCATGGTCCGCGGCCTGGACCTGCTCGGCATCGAGGCGCCGGAGCGCCTCTGAGGCAAGGGCGGCAGGCCCGACGGGCAGGGGGCCAGAGTGGACGCTCGGGCAAGCCCCTGATAGTTCGGACGCTCAGGAGTTCTGGCGGCGCGGGCGGGGGCGGCGGCGCTTGGCCGGGCGGGAGGAGGGGCGGCTCGCGGCGTTGGCGCGGGCGGTCGCGGGACGGCTCTGGCCCGGCGATTCCGAGGTCGTCGAGGTGCGCACGGATGACCCCGCCGTGGACGCGGCGAGCTCGGTGGCCGGCCGGCGCCGGAATCCGCCCCATCCGGTGACGAAGTACTGCTGGATGATCGAGACGCAGTTCGAGATGAACCAGTAGAGGCCGAGCCCGGCAGGGGTGACGATCGCGAAGTACGCGATCATCAGGGGCATCATCACCTGCATGGTCCGGGTCATCTGCTGGGTCTGCAGCTCCTGCTCGGTCGGGACCGGGCTGGTCGGCTGCTGCATCATGCGCGACTGCACGAACGTCGTCCCCGCCGCCAGCAGTGGGATCACCAGGTAGGCCAGGGTCGGGATCGGCAGCCCCTGCACCAGGGCATGCGCCGAGGGCAGGTCGTTCAGGTGCGGCACGAACAGGAAGTGG
>DASYBH010000161.1:0-5704 GCA_036500885.1 Candidatus Dormiibacterota bacterium | reverse complement strand
CTGACCCGACGCCGGCCGCACCGTTCGGGCTCTGCGGGCCGCAAGGCGTGCGGTTCCAGCTCGAGCCGCGCTTCCACGACTTCGACCGGCGGGTGATGGTGACGGCGCCGCCGCTCCCCACGACGGCGAGCGGGTAGTACTGGCCTCCGGCGCCTCCCGGCGTGGGATCTCAACTCTTAACAGGTGGGGTTGGCGCGGAACTGGAGGCCCTCTACGCTGCCCGCGCCGTGGACTCACTCACCCTTCTGCGTCGCGCTGCCAGGGGGCAATGCAACAACGTCCGGTTCCAGGAACTGGTGGCTCTCGTCGAGTCGCTCGGGTTCGAGCTGCGCCGCGTGAGCGGGAGTCATCACATCTATGTCCATCCCGACCTCGACGAACTGGTCAATCTGCAGGAAGTCGGCGGTCGGGCCAAGCCTTATCAGGTTCGGCAATTGGTCCGGATCGCTTTCCGGTACTCTCTAACCCCGAGGAGGCAGCCGTGAACGAGTACCACATGAACGTCTTCTTCAGTGCCGAGGATGGAGGCTGGATCGCGGACATCGCGGATCTGGACGCCTGCTCGGCTTTCGGCCTCTCCCGCGCGGAGGCGGTGGCAGAGGCAGAGCGCGCCAGGGAGGCATGGATCGCGGCTGCCCGCGAGGCCGGCAAGCCGGTCCCCGAGCCCGGGAGCCGGGCAGCCGAAGCCCTGTAGTTCGAGCCGCGTACAAGGAAGACGACTCGCCCCCCCTGACCCCCCGGCAGTGAGGGCGGAGGGCGGTCCCGCGGCCGAGGGCGGGCGACGCTCCTGCTCACAATGGTCGCCGTGGAAGCCTTCGACGTCGCCGACCTGATCGCCGCCCGGAAGGGCAGCGAGCACGTGTACGCCGACTTCATCCGGTCCGGGCTGCTGAGCGTGGGGCTGGCCTCCTGGCCCGCCGGCTCCCCCGACACACAGGAGCCGCACACCGAGGACGAGGTCTACTACGTCGTCCAGGGGAGGGCGACGATCGCCGTGGCTGGCGAGGAGCGCCCTGTCGCGCCCGGGAGCATCGTCTTCGTCGCCACGGGCGTGGAGCACCGCTTCCACGACATCGAGGAGGACCTCCAGGTGATCGTCTTCTGGGCGCCGCCCAGGCGTTCGAGACGGCCAGAGTAGCATTTCCCCCGTCTATCGGATAGACTTCGTGACAGCGACAATGTCGGGTGAGGGGTTGACGAGCGCATTCCCGTGCTCGCCGTCGGTCACGCTGGAGGTCGAACCATGTCCGTGATCCCCCTGCACCGCGTGGCGCAGGACGACGTCCGAGATCGTGCCGTCCGCCTCTTCACGTTCCTGCGTGAGTACACGCAGCTCCGGGCCAGCACCGCGCTGACCACGGATGCGTACGACGAGGTGATCTGGCTGGCTGGAGTGCACGGCCTGCCGGGCTGCGTGTGCGCGGCGGTCGAGCCCGCGCGCGACGGCGAGGTCTGG
This sequence comes from Candidatus Dormiibacterota bacterium, assembly GCA_036500885.1. Classification (GTDB taxonomy): domain Bacteria; phylum Chloroflexota; class Dormibacteria; order Dormibacterales; family Dormibacteraceae; genus CF-161. The sequence continues at coordinate 4,248 of DASYBH010000161.1, read as the reverse complement.
CTCGAGGTGCACAAGCCCCGGCTGGTGCCCGCGCCGCGGCCGCCGGAGCTGCTGCGGCCGTGGCTGGAGCGCTTCGACGACTCGTCGCCCGAGGCCCCAGTGCTGCGAGAGTCGATCCCGGACCCCGAGGCGCGCCTGCCGGGGCCCGCGGAACCGGCCCCGGCGCCAGCGCCACCGCCAGCAGCTCCGGCCGAGTCGCCAGCGGAGATGCTCTCGGAGACCGGCGTCGAACCCGTGCCGGCCATGCTGGCCCTGCCCGCGCCATCCCTCCCGGCCGTCCCGGGCGTGCCCGCCGTGTCCAACCCCGTGGAGCTGGCGCCGCCGCAGCTCCTGCTCGAGGACCGGCCCGACGTCCGCGCCGCGTACGACGAGTACGTCCAGCGTGAGTGGGCGCCGTGGGCGCGGCGCGACCGGCCCCTGCAGCGCGCCCAGCGCATCTACACGGACCTCTTCCGCCTCCACCAGTCGCAGCAGCGGCTCGGTGAGGCCTACGAGGTGGTGATGGGGATCGGTCACCTGGCGTGGCGAACGCCGGCGGGCCAGACCGTCCGCCGCCACCTGGTCGTCGCCCAGACCGACGTCCGATTCGACGCCGGCAGAGGCGTCATCAGCGTCACCGCCGCGGCGGACGGCGCCCGACCGGCGCTCGAGCAGGACATGCTGGAGCCCGGCGAGCGTCCTCCCGCGACCGTGCTGGACGAGATCGACGCCGACCTGGCCGCGGTCGGCGACGACGTGTTCGCCGACCCGGCCGTCGCCAGCGCCGCCCGGCGCTGGGCGCACGGAACCTCCGCGCACGGCCGCTTCGACGAGAGCCTCCAACCCCAGCGCGAGGTGGGCGCCGACCCCTCGGTGCACCTGGCCCCCGCGGTCATCCTGCGCCGGCGCAGCGAGCGCTCCATCGTGCAGGCGCTGGCCTCCATCGCCGATCAGCTGCGCGGCGGCGCCCCGATGCCGGAGGGCGTCCGCCGGCTCGTCGAGCTCCACGAGGGCGGCGTGGAGGTCGAGACCCCGCTTCCCGAGCCCGACGATGGGGAGGAGCTCGAGGAGGTCCTCTTCCCGCTGCCCGCCAACGACACGCAGCTCGACATCGTCCGCCGGCTGCGCGACAAGCCGGGTGTGCTGGTCCAGGGCCCGCCGGGCACGGGCAAGTCGCACACCATCGCCAACCTGGTCGCGCACCTGCTCGCGCACGGCAAGCGGGTGCTGGTCACCAGCCACACCGCGCGGGCGCTGGAGGTGCTGCGCGACCGCATCCCGGCCGAGGTCCGCGAGCTTGCCGTCGTCGTGCTGGGCAACGACGCGCGCGGCCGCGAGGAGCTGCAGGCGTCGGTCCACGGCATCTCGGAGCGCTACGCGACGTGGGATCCGCGCCGCTCGCGGGAACGGGTCGCCCTGCATCGCCGGGAGCTGGACGCAGCCCGGCTGGCCGAGGCCGAGCTGCGCGACCGCCTGCGCGACCTCCGCGAGCGCGACACCCACCGCCACGTGCGGACGTTCGGCGGCTACGAGGGCACCGCCCAGGACATCGCCCGGCAGGTGCGTTCGCGCGCCGCGGAGCTGGGCTGGATCCCCGACCGGGTGGAGCAGGACGTCGAGCCGCCGCTCGACGACGGCGAGGCCGGCGCGCTGCTGGAGCTGCTGCGCTCCATCGACGCCCTCGAGGAGGCCGAGCTGGACACCCTGGCCGCGGACGTCGACGAGCTGCCGGGCCCCGAGGCCTTCGCGGCGCTCGTGGCCGAGGAGCGCGAGGTCCTCGATCGGCGCGACGAGCGGCCGGAGCCGCCCGATCCCGCCATCTCGGCGGCCACGCCTGAGGCGGTCGACGCCCTCGCCGCCGCGGTCGTCGGGCTCCGGCGGCGCCGTGCCGAGCTGGCGCGCCGCGCCGAGGCCTGGGTGGGCGGGGCCGCTGGCCAGGTGACCGCCGGCATGGGTGGGCGCTGGCGAGAGCTGGAACGGATGACCCGCGAGACGCTGGACGCCGTCCGCCCGTACGTGCAGGACGCCGGCGCCAGCCGCGTGACCGGCGTCGACGGCCGCGACCTGGCCACCGTGCAGGCCGACGCGACCGCGCTGCGCGACCACCTGCGGCAGGGCGGTGGGCTCGGCGTCGGGCCCTTCCGGCCGGACCCGGTGAGGCGGGCTCGGTACCTGGTCGACGGCGCCCGGGTGGACGGCGCTCCGTGCCGGGACGTGGTCACCCTTGGCCGCCTGGCCTCGTGGGCATACGTGCAGGACCGCCTCGCCCGCCTCGACGGCGCCTGGGCGCCGCTCAGGCAGCCGGCCGGAGGCGGGGCCGCGCTCCGATGCGCGGAATACGCCGACGTGGTCGCCACGCTGCAGGACGTGCTGCGGCTGGAGGAGGCCACGGCGGCCGCGGTCGAGGCCGCCGCCGCGGTGCCCGGCCTGGCGACCCCGGCGTGGGAGGACGACGCCGCGCTGGGCGACCTGCTGCGCGCGGTCGAGGGCGCCCGGTACGAGCGCCGGCTGGAGGGCCTTCGCGCTCGCCTGGACGGCGTGCGGGCCGCGGCCGGCGGCCGCCACGCGGCGGAGACGGCCCTGCGGGCCGCGGTCGCCGGACGGGACGCGCTGGCGTATGCGCTCGCCAGGACCAACCTGGAGCGACTGGCCGTCCGGCGCGGTGCGCTTCTCCGCCGGAGGGATCTCGCCGAGCGCCTGAGCGTCGCCGCGCCCCGCCTGGCGTCGCGCCTGGTCGCGACGATGTCCGACCCCGCCTGGGACCGGCGGCTGGACGCCTTCACGGCCGCCTGGAACTGGGCGCGAGCCGACGCCTGGCTGGCGGCTCAGGCCGACCCCACGCAGCACTCCCGGCACGAGCGCGACCTCGACGACGCCCGCCAGCGGATCGAGCGAGCGACGCGTGCGCTGGCGGCCGAGCTGGCGTGGGCCCACTGCCTGGACCGGCTGTCCGAGCGCGAACGCGCGCACCTGCAGACGTGGGAGGAGGCCGTTCGCAAGATCGGCAGGGGCACCGGGAAGCACGCCGCCCGCTGGCGCCAGCGGGCGCGCGAGGCGATGCAGGGCTGCCGGAGCGCGATCCCGGCCTGGATCATGCCGATCTTCAAGGTCGCCGACACCGTCGACATGACGGCGGAGGCCTTCGACGTCGTGATCGTCGACGAGGCGAGCCAGTCCGGCCCGGAGGCGCTGTTCCTGCAGTTCCTGGCCAGCCGCGTGATCGTGGTCGGCGACGATCAGCAGATCAGCCCGGACAACGTCGGCGTCGACCGCGACAAGGTGCAGTTCCTGAACACGCAGTACCTGCACGACGTCCCGCTGGCGATGCACTACGACGCGGACACCAGCTACTTCACCCACGCCGCCATCCGCTACGGCGACCGGCTGGTGCTCCAGGAGCACTTCCGGTGCATGCCGGAGATCATCCAGTTCTCCAACGCCCTCTGCTACCGTGACCGGCCGCTGGTGCCGCTGCGCCAGTTCGGCAGCGACCGGCTGCGCCCGGCGGTCCAGGTCCGGCGCGTGCTCGACGGCGTCTACTCGGACAGCCAGGTCAACGAGGGCGAGGCCGAGGCGATCGTGGACCAGATCGTCGCCTGCCTCGACGACGCCTCGTACGAGGGCAAGACGATGGGCGTCATCAGCCTGGTCGGCTCCGAGCAGGCCCGGCTGATCGGCCGGATGCTCACGCAGCGGCTGGACCCGGCCGAGATCGACCGGCGGCGCCTGCTGTGCGGCGACGCCTACGCCTTCCAGGGCGACGAGCGCGACGTGATCTTCCTGAGCCTGGTGCAGGCGCCGCGGCCCGGCCGCAAGCTCTACGCCGGGACACACGACCGTGACCGGCGGCGGTTCAACGTCGCGGCCAGCCGCGCGCGCGACCAGCTCTGGCTGTTCCACACGGCCACGCTGGAGGACCTGCACCCGTCCGGGATGGCCCACCGGCTCCTCCACTACTGCCTGCAGCCGCAGGTCGAGCCGGCACCCGTTCGCGGCCTGGCCGTCGAGGCGTGGCGGCGGCGGGTGGCCGAGCGGGTTGGCGGCGAGCGAGCGCCGCATCCGTTCGACTCCTGGCTGGAGCTGGATGTGTTCCTGTGCCTCGCGGAGCGCGGGTTCCGCGTCATCCCGCAGTTCGAGGTGGCCGGCTACCGGGTGGACCTGATGGTCGAGGGCCGGACCGGCCGGCTGGCCGTCGAGTGCGATGGGGACGTGTGGCGGGGCGCCGGCGCGTTCGACCGCGAGCTGGCGCGCCAGCGCATGCTGGAACGC
>DASYBH010000160.1:0-6438 GCA_036500885.1 Candidatus Dormiibacterota bacterium | reverse complement strand
GCCGGCTTCGCGATCCCGGCCCAAGCTGACCCTCACCTCCGCACGACGACGCGGAACGCCACGCAAGCTATCAATAGTCAATTGCTTTAGCAAGCCCGTTTTGGCTCGAATAAGCATCGAATAAGCAACCGATAATTGCGCGCTCAGCGTGATGACCGCTAAACAGTTAAGCGATTAACCTCCGACAACTCCCAGGGTGGCCGGAGGCGAGGGCTTTGCCCAGGTGTTGAGTGCGTCTTCCCAGGGGTCACCCAGCCCCGACTGCAGACCCGAAGGTTCAGCGCAGCGAGAAGGCGAACAGGTTGCGCTTGGCAGGCACGTAGAGGCGCCCTGCGCTCGAGCTGAGGGACGTGAAGTGCTCACCGACGCCAATCGCCACCTTCTGCCGGACCGCGCCCGTGCCGGCGTCGAGGCCCCAGAGGAACCCGCCCTCGAAGTCGAGGTCCCATACGAGGCCCGCGACGATCGGCGAGCCGGAACGGAAGCGTGGTCCGCTGCGCCAGGCGATGTCGAAGCTGGCGGCACGCGGCCGCACCGCGACGAGACCGTGGTCGCAGGGCAGGTAGACCAGTGGCGCCCGGTAGGCCGTCGCGCCGATCGCATAGCAGCCGCCCGGGATCGGGCGCTTGAAGGCCTGGCCGCCGACGCCCCCGAGGTGGTTGGAGTCCAGCAGGTAGCCCGTGCCGCCCTTGCCGGCCTGGAAGACGCGCCCGCCGTCCACCAGCGTCGGCCCGAGGCCCCCGATGTCGAGGTCGGCCTGGTTGAGGCGCTTCCAGTCGTCGGGGGTGAAGAAGTCGGTCCGCTGAAGCGCCGGCGTGAGCCGGTCCACCGCGTTGCTGCCGCCATCGTAGGTGCGCACCTCGTCCGTGTTGCCGGTCGAGACCAGGAGGTCGCCGTTCGGCAGCACGACCGGGCCGCCCGGGGCCCAGATCGCGGCCTTGGGCACGGACGCGGCCTGGAACAGGACGTCGGGGCTCGACCCGTCGGTGTTCACACCCACGACGAACCCGTGATACAGGCCGCAGTCGCCGGCCCGGCCGCCGAACGAGGCGTAGGCGCGCCCGTTGGCCAGCGTCACCGCCGGCCGGCTGAGCTGCTGGAGCACGTCGCTGCCGGGCAGCTCGATGGGATGCCTCCAGCGGATCGCGCCGGTCGCCAGGTCGAGCGCGTCCATCTCGTACCGCCCCGGATCGAGGAACGCGACCACGTAGATGGCGCCGATCAGCGGATCGATGGCCGGCGTCGCCGTGACGCCCAGCTCCGGCGTGAGGTTGTTGCACGCCAGGCGGTGTCGCGTCACGTCGAACGGGGTCCCCAGCGACGTCCGCCAGACCAGGCAGCCCGTGGCGGCGTCGAGCGCGTACACGCTGTCGTGCATCGTCGCCTCGACGACCAGGCCCTGCACCACCAGGGGCTGGGCGAACATCGAGCCGTCCAGGCGGACGGCCCAGCGGGGATCGATGCCGCGCACCGCGGGCGCTTCGGGATCCACGCCATGCCGGTCGGCCGCTCGGTGGTAGACGGGCCAGTCGTCGCTGCCGGCCGGCTGATTCGCCACATGCGGTGTCGAGGCGCAGGGCACCGGGTCCGCGGCGATGGCCGCCTGGGCGGTCGTCGAGTAATCGGACTGGCTGGACTGGTTCCCACACGCGGCCAGCGCCAGGATCGCGGCCAGCACTCCAGCGCGGAGCCGGGCCGTGTGTCGCATTTCGGACAGCCTGCGGCCGGCAAGGTTAAAGGCGGGTTAGGTGTCCTTCAGACGGGTGTAAAGCGTCCGTCCCCCACCCAGGTCCAGCACGTGCGGGTACCGCTGGGCCAGCCAGGCGGGCAGGCCGGGCAGCGCCGACAGGCGGTCCGTCGCCAGGAGGACCGCCCGCACGCCGGGGCGTGCCGCGATCGCCTCGACCTGGGCGGTCGTCAGGCCGCCGGATTGGACGCGGACGAACGAGGTGTCGACCAGCTCCGGCGGCGTGCTCCGGTCCGCGAGCGCGGCGGCGAACTGATCGTCGGTGATCACGAGGTCGGCGGGCGTCGTGTCCGCCCTCAGCGCCGCGACGACCGGCCCGTCCGCGCCCAGCGGCGCCTGGAGCGAGCGCACGAAGAGGCCGGATGCGACCGAGGCGACGAGGAGGACGCAGCCGGCGACGACCGCGGCGCTCCTCCGGACCGGGATCCCCAGAGCCAGTCCGCCACCCAGGAGCGCCAGGGGAGCGGTCAGCACCACGGCGTGGTGCGGCCACAGCGGATGCTGGACGGCGAGCAGCAGCGCCGCCGCCGCGGCCCAGGTGGCGGCGGTGACGACGAGCAGCGGCGCACGGTGAAACGCGGTCAGGCCGCCGGCGGTCGCCACCACGGCGACCGGGAGGCCGCGCAGGAGCGTCGCGCCGTCCAGCCCGCCGAGCGGCAGGGCGCGCGCACCCAGGTGCAGGCCGACGGTCTGGGCCCAGAGCGCCGGCCAGACGCCGGCGAACGGCAGCAGCAGCGCCGCGGCGGCCAGCGCGCCTCCGACCACCGCGGCCGCCAGAGGACGGAAGCGAGGCGGCCGGGCGACCAGCAGCACCAGCGCTGCCGGGAGGGCGGCGACCGCCAGGAGCTTGACGAGCACCGCCGCGGCCAGGGCGGCGCCGGCCGCCGCCGCCAGCGGGAGGGGGAGCCGGAGTCGCGCCTCGGCGGCGGCGGCCAGGCCGACCAGCGCCAGCGCGACCGACGGACCATCGGCCTGAAGCGTCACCGACGCCTGGAAGTACAGCGGGTCGGCGGCCAGGAGGGCGGCCGCCAGCAGCCCGGCGCGTGGGCCGCCCAGGATCCAGGCGATGCGCCCGGCAGCGGCGATCCCCGCCAGCGCGAGGACGAGCACCGCCAGGCGGGCCGCGGCGATGCCGCCGCCCAGCGCGAGGTGCGAGGGCAGGAGGAGCAGCAGGAAGGCCGGCGGCTGCGAGCTGTAGACGGACGCGAAGAGCGCGTGGCCGGCGGCCAGCGCGCGCAGCGACTGCCAGTAGACGCCCTCGTCGTAGTCGATCTGACCGCCGGCCAGCAGCGGAGCGCGCAGCACGGCAGCCACCGCCAGGACGGCCGCCAGCCCGATGAACGGCAGGCGGGAGGAGCTCTCGGTCCTGCCCACCACCGGCATGCTAGTGTGGCAGTCGGGGCGTGCCGTGCCTGACGACCCTGGAGACGGTTCCACACGGTTCCACATCGAAGCGCAGGCGTACTTTACGGATGCGGCGCCCGCGGATGGCCAACCGACGCCCTGGGTGCGAGCACCCGGGGGGCACGTGATGATGGAGAGGCGAGGATGACCATGGCCGAGCAGCTCGAGTTCGATCCGCCGTACCTGCACCCCGACTACACGTCGACGGTGCTCCGGGCGCCCGGCCAGGCGCCGGTCAGGGTGCCGGCCGAGTGGTTCCACCACACGGCGGGGCCGGCGTACGGCCGGGTCGCGGTCGGCCCGAACGACCACGACCTGACCAGGCAGCACGCCGGCGAGCCGCTCGGTGAGCGCATCATCGTCACGGGACGGGTCCTCGACAGCGACGGCAGCCCGGTCCGCCACACGCTGGTCGAGGTCTGGCAGGCCAACGCCGCCGGCCGGTACATCGACCCCCGCGACGACCATCCCGCACCACTGGACCCCAATTTCACCGGCGCCGGACGCTGCCTCACCGACGCCGAGGGCAACTACCGCTTCGTCACCGTGAAGCCGGGCGCCTACCCGTGGCGCAACCACCGAAACGCCTGGCGACCGGCGCACATCCACTTCTCGGTGTTCGGTCCCGAGCTCTCCAGCCGGGTGATCACCCAGATGTACTTCCCGGGCGATCCGCTGTTCGCCTTCGACCCGATCCTGGGATCGATCTCGGACCCGCGCGGCCGCGACCTGCTCGTCGCCCGGTTCGACCTCGACACCACGGAGCCGGAGTGGGCGCTCGGCTACCGCTGGGACATCGTGCTGCGGGGCCGGAACGCGACAGCGGCGGAGGCGTAGGCGGTGGGCCTCCCGCCGACCCCGTCGCAGACCGTGGGCCCGTTCTTCGCCTTCGCCCTGCCGTTCGCCGGCGACCACGCCGCGGTCGAGCCGGACGCGCCCGGCGCGGTGCGCATCGAGGGTCAGCTGCTGGACGGCGCGGGCGCGCCGGTGCCCGACGGGCTCCTCGAGGCCTGGCAGGGCGACCAGTTCGCCCGCAGCCGCACCGACCCCGAGGGAGTGTTCCATTTCGTGGTCCGCAAGCCGGCCGCGGGGCCCGACGGACGGGCGCCGCACCTGGAGGTCACCGTGTTCGCGCGGGGCCTGCTCCGTCACCTGCGGACACGGCTGTACTTCCCCGACGAGGAGGAGGCCAACGCGGCCGACCCGGTGCTGCGGCTCGTCCCGGCGGAGCGGCGCCACACGCTGATCGCGCGCGACGACGCCGGCGTGCTGCGATTCGACATCCGGCTGCAGGGCGAGGACGAGACCGTCTTCCTCTCCCTCTGAACCCCCTCTCCCCCTGACATGTGGGATCCTCTTCGTCCGTGCAGCCCTCCCCCTTCGCCGATCTGGGCACGTTCACCGCGCTGCCCCGCGTCACCGGCCTGGCGCTCAGCCCGGACGGCGGGCGCCTCGTGGCCACCATCGCGCAGCCCGACGACAAGCGGGCGAGGTACGTCTCGTCGGTATGGGAGATCGACCCGGAGGGTGGGCGACCGGCCGTCAGGCTGACCTGGTCGGAGAAGGGCGAGTCGTCACCGGCGTTCCTCCCCGACGGCTCGCTGCTCTTCGTGTCGTCGCGCGGCGACGGGGACGACGAGGACGCGGCGCTCTGGTCGCTGCCACGGGGCGGCGAGGCGAGGGTGCTGGCACGCCACCCCGGCGGTGTCGGCGCCCCGGTCGTGGCGGTGGCCGCGGGGTCCGTGCTGGTGAGCGCCAGCCGCCCGGTCGGGGCCGCCGGCGACGGGGCGGAGCTGCGCGGCGTCCGCAGGGACCGGAAGGTCACCGCCATCCTGCACACCGGGATGCCGATCCGCTACTGGGACCACGAGCTCGGCGATATGTCACCGCGGCTGCTGCTCGTCGAGCCGGACCGGGCTGCGGCGCCGGTCGACCTCGCGCCGGACGCACGCTTCGAGCTGATCGAGGCGTCTCACGACGTCAGCGCCGACGGCCGGACGGTGGCCACCAGCTGGATGCTCCGCCAGCGGGGCGGCCGGACCCGGGAGACGGTCGCCGTCATCGACGTCCCCACGGCCACCCGCCGGGTGCTCGATCCGGGCGGAGACGCCGATCTCGGCCGGCCGCGGCTCTCGCCAGACGGGCGGCGCCTCGCCGCCGTGCGCGTCACCGACGGCGGTTTCGAGACGGCCCGGACCTCGGCATTGCTGCTGCACGACCTGCGCGACCAGGCGGCCGCCCCGATCGAGGCCGACCTCGGCGACGTGTTCGCCGGCGAATTCTGCTGGGCGCCAGACGGCCGGACGCTGTACGTGGCAGGGGACTGGCGCGGACGCGGCGTCGTGCTCGCCGTCGACTGCGAGAGCGGGAAGGTCCGCGGGCGGCTGGCCTCCGACGCGTCCTACAGCAGCCTGTGCCCGGCCCCCGGCGGCACCGCGCTGTTCGCCCTCCGGTCGGCGGTCGACTCGCCGCCGGCGCCGGTTCGCCTGGACGTGTCCCGCGAGGACCAGGAGCCGCTGCCGCTGCCGTCGCCGGCCGCGGGGCTCGTCCTGCCGGGCTCGCTCGCGGAGGTCGAGGCCGCCGCGGGGGACGGGGCGACCGTGCGCGCGTGGCTCTGCCTGCCGCCGGAGTCCGACCAACCGGCCCCGCTGATGGTGTGGATCCACGGCGGACCCTTCAGCTCGTGGAACGCGTGGAGCTGGCGATGGAACCCGTGGGTCGCGGTGGCGCACGGCTATGCCGTCCTGCTCCCCGACCCCGCGCTGTCGACCGGCTACGGGCAGGGCTGGTTCGAGCGAGCGTGGCCGCACCGGGCGGCGAAGGTGTGGCACGACGTGGAGACGGTGCTCGACGCCGCGCTGCAGCGGGCGGACCTGGATGCCGGGCGGACGGCGTGCCTCGGGGGATCCTTCGGCGGGTACATGACGAACTGGGTCGCCGGCCACACCCGCCGCTTCGACGCCATCGTCACGCACGCCGGACTGTGGGCGCTGGACCAGCAGCACGTGACCACCGACATGGCGTCGTTCAAGGCCGGTCTGTTCGGCCGGCCCGACGAGCACCCGGAGTGGTACGCCGAGAACTCGCCCGACAACTTCGTCGACGCCATCCGCACGCCGGTGCTGGTCGTGCACGGCAACCGTGACTACCGGGTGCCCGTCAGCGAGGCGCTGCGCCTGTGGTGGGACCTCGTCAGCCGGTTCGACGGCGAGCCCGACGAGCTGCCGCACCGCTTCCTGCAGTTCACGGGCGAGAACCACTGGGTGCTCAGCCCGGCCAACGCCGAG
>DASYBH010000159.1:0-5772 GCA_036500885.1 Candidatus Dormiibacterota bacterium | reverse complement strand
CCGGCCGTGGCGGCGGGCCTGGTCGACGTCCAGGGCTACCTGCCCGAGCCGGCGGCCAGGGAGCGCGTGTGGGCACTCCTGGAGCGTGACGTCCGGAGCCTGTCGCGCGAGCTGGAGCTGGACCTCAGCCTGCCTCGCTAGACGATTGATTCCGAATTGGTCTGAAGCACGAAGCCACGAAGAGCACGAAGACGCACGAAGAGCTTCGAGGTCAGCCTCCGCGCTCCAGCCGATCCCAGATCCCCTATTCCTTCGTGCGTCTTCGTGTCCTTCGTGCCTTCGTGCTGCAACTCATTCGGATAGACGTCCGGACTGGGTGATCAATCCCGCTGCGTCACCGTGGCGCCGGCTGTTCTCCATGCCCCGCCTCCGCGCCGTACTGGCGGAGCAGTAGCGGCAGCGCGATCTCCACCGAGTCCGGGCACATCTCGTGGTCCGCCAGCCAGCCGGCCAGCTCGCCGTACGCCACCCAGGCCGTCTCCACGACCTCGCCGTCCGCGAACGTGAACGGCCCGTCGGACCGCGCCAGGAAGACGTCGCCCATCACGCGCACCTCGTCGTCCTCGTAGCGGCCGCCGCCGAGCGGCTCCAGCGGCGCCTCGACGCCGGCCTCCTCCGCGAGCTCGCGCCGTGCGGTCAGCGGCGGCGCCTCGCCGACGTCCGCGATGCCGCCGAAGGCCACGTCCCAACGGCCGGGCCAGACGTCCTTCCAGTCCGCGCGGCGGTGCACCAGGAGGCGGCCGCCGCCGTCCACCACGAGGATGTAGACGGCGCGATGGCGCAGGTTGCGGGCGCGCACGTCCGCCCGGCTGACGATGCGAAGCGTCCGGCCGCGCCCGTCCACCTCCTCGACCGGCTCACCGGCGGCGCCCGCGGAGGAGGGCACGGCCGTCAGCCGACCACCAGGTCGGCCAGGGTGCGCGGGTAGTCCGTCATGACCCGGCAGCCGCCCTCCGTGACGCACACCGTGTCGGAGTGTCTGAACCCACCCCGCTGGGGCAGGTAGAGCCCCGGCTCGACGGAGAAGACCATCCCCAGCTCCAGGACGCCCTCCTCGCCGCGGTCCAGGAACGGCGCTTCGTGCGCCTCCAGACCGATCGAGTGGCCGACGTGGTGGCGCAGGTGCTGCCCGTGGCCCAGCTCGCGCGCGAGCTCGGCCACCTCCAGCTCGACCGCGGCGAACGGCACGCCGGGGCCGATGGTCTCGATGGCACGGTCCTGCAGCGCCAGCATGGCCCCGAACACCGCCTCGTGGGACGCCGTCGGCTGGCCGACGATCATCGTCCGCTCCAGCTCGGAGTGGTATCCGTCCACGTCCGCCGACGCGCCGCTGACCAGCACGTCGCCGCGCTGGATGCCCTGCCCCCGCACGAAGCCGTGCGGCATCGCCGTCGAGGCGCCGCCCACGAACATGGCCGTCAGCCCGCTGCCGCCGAATCCGCGCGGGCGCCAGCCCGGCATGTCCCTGATCATCTCGCGGAGGCTCTCGAAGGCGGCCGGCTCGTAGCACTCCATCTCGGTCAGCCCGGCCCGGATCGACCCCTGCATCCGCCGGTGGGCGCGGCCCGCCCAGTCGCAGCTGAGCTGGATGCACGCCAGCTCGGCGGGCGACTTGACGCGGCGCAACGCCTCGATGAGCGGCTCGACGTCGGTCGGCCGCGATCCCGTCACGTCGCCGAGGCGAGGCCCGCGGTAGCCCCAATGGGGCACGACGCCGTCGTGGTCGGCGCCGATGCGCCTGGGCTGCGCGCCCAGCGAGCGCAGGACGCCGGCCACGCGCTCCATCGGGTGCCGGTCGCCGGGATACTCGAAGTAGACCTCCACGTGATCGACGCCGCTCACGCGCTCGGCGTGCTCCTTCTCGACGGCCGGCACCACGAGCGCGCACTCCGCCCTGGGCCCCAGGACGAGCGCCACGGGTCGCTCCGTCGGCAGGTGGTGGAAGCCGCTCAGGTAGGCGACGCGCGCCGGGTAGAAGACCACGAGCGCGTCGAGGCCGGTCTGCTCCATGCCCGCTCTGACCGCCTCCCGGCGGGCGGCGTACTCGGCGGCGGTGATGGCCGGATGTCCCGCCATCGCTCAGTACACCGCCAGCTTCCGCATGGCGGCCGCGATCTTCTCCGGATTGGGGAGGAATGCTTCCTCCTGCGGGTGGTTGAAGGGCATGGCCGGGACGTCGGGAGCCGCCACCCTGGTCACCGGCGCGTCCAGGTGCTCGAAGCCGTCCTGGGCGACGACGGCGGCGATCTCGGCGCCGAAGCCGCCGGTCAGGTTGTCCTCGTGCACGATCAGCGCCCTGCCCGTCTTCTCGACCGAGCGCAGGATCGTCCCCGTGTCCAGCGGGCGCAGGGTGCGGAGGTCGATCACCTCGGCGCTGATCCCGTCCGCGGCGACCGCCTCGGCGGCCTCCAGGCAGTGGTGGACCATCAGGCCCCACGCCACGCACGTCAGGCTGGCGCCCTCGCGGCGGACCTGGGCGGGCCCGATCGGGGTGAGCAGCTCACCGTCCGGGATCTCGCCCTTGACCAGCCGGTACGCCTTCTTGTGCTCGAAGAACATCACCGGGTCCGGGTCGCGGATGGCCGACTTCAGCAGGCCCTTGGCGTCGGCCGGCGTGCTCGGGATGACGACCTTCAGGCCGGGCACGTGCGCGTAGAACGCCTCGACCGACTGTGAGTGGTAGAGACCGCCGTGCACGCCGCCGCCGAACGGCGCCCGGATCACGATCGGGCAGGCCCAGTCGCCATTGGAGCGATAGCGGATGCGTGCCGCCTCGCTGACGATCTGGTCGAACGCGGGATGGATGAAGTCGGCGAACTGGATCTCGGCAACGGGGATGAGGCCGTTCAGCGCCGCCCCGATGGCCACGCCCACGATGGCCGACTCGGCGAGCGGCGTGTCGAGCACGCGCGCCTCGCCGAACCTCCCGTGCAGTCCCTCCGTGGCCAGGAAGACACCGCCCTTCCTGCCCACGTCCTCGCCCAGCACCCAGACCCGCTCGTCGCGCTCCATCTCCTCGGCGAGCGCCTCGCGCACGCCCTCGATCAGGGTTTTGACCGCCATCTACGAGCCCTCCGCGAAGACGTGCCGCTCGAGATCGGCCGGGTCCGGCTCGTGCGCCGCCTCGGCCTCGGTGACCGCCTCGTCGACCTCGGCCGTGCACTCCAGCTGCAGGTCCTCGTCCGCCGCCTCGCTGAGCAGCCCCTCGTCCATGAGGTAGTTGCGGAAGCGCTCGATCGGGTCGCGCCTGAGCAGCGCCTCCAGCTCCTCCCGGGGCCGGTAGCGGCGCTGGTCGTCGTCGGAGGAGTGTGAGGTGAACCGGGCGACCTTGGCGTCGATCAGCGTCGGCCCCTCCCCGGCCCGCGCCCTGGCGGCGGCCGCCCTCGTCGCCTCGTAGACCGCGAGGACGTCGCCGCCGTCCACGGTCGCGCCCGCCATGCCGTAGCCGCGGGCGCGCTCGGCGACGGTCTCGACGCCCATCTGGAGGCGGTGGGGGACGGAGATCGCATAGTCGTTGTCCTGCACGATGCAGATGAACGGCAGCCGGTGGACGGCCGCGAAGTTCAGGGCCTCGTGCCAGTCGCCCTTCGACGTGCTCCCCTCGCCGACGCACGCGACCACGACCTCGTCCAGGCGCCTAGCCTTCGCGGCGTACGCGATACCGGCGGCGTGCGGCACCTGCGTCGCCACCACGCTGGAGGTCGTGATGATCCGAGCCCGCCTCAGCCCGAAGTGAGAGGGCATCTGGCGGCCGCCGGAGGAGGGGTCACACGCGCGGGCGAAGACTCCCAGCATGAAGTCCCTGGCGGTCATGCCCAGGGCGATGCAGAAGGCCAGGTCGCGGTAGTACGGCGCGAGCCAGTCGATGCCGGGCCGCATCGCTGCGGCGGCGCCCACCTGGGCGGCCTCGTGGCCCTGGCCTGAGATCACGAACGGCGCCCTGCCCTGGCGGTTCAGCACCCACATGCGGCGATCCAGGGCCCGCGCCAGCACCATGTGCCGGTACATGCGTTGCAGCTTCTCGGCGTCCAGCCCCAGCCCGGTGTGCCGGGGCTGCCGGGCGGCAACCGCCCGGGCCAACTCCTCTTCGCTCATCGTCAGCCGATTATCGCGCAGCCGTCAACAGATCGCACCATGCGCGACGCAGGTTTCATGCGCGCTTCGCTGTCGCGTTCCATCAGCCACACGCATGCAGTTCCGCGCAGACCGTAACGAACGTTGACCGAATTGGGTTGGCATGGGTGGCACCCCCTGCCTACACTAACAGCCGCGCGGGGGAGGGCAGTCCACGCCGGAGGTGATGGCGCCATCTCGTTCGCAGCCGAAGTGAAGAGTGAGCTCGCAGGCTTGACGCCTGCGCGTCCCTGCTGTCAGCTCAGTGAGCTGCTGGGCATCTTTTATTCGTCGCGGGGACGTGTCATACGCAACGGTGACGCGCATGTCGCGTACTTCGCGATGCTTCGCAACACCGCGGCCCGCAAGGTGGTGCGGCTGGCGCGCCTCCTCGGCGGTCTCGAGGCCAAGTACCAGGCCGCGAAGAGCGCCAAGCAGATGACGTTCTTCGTCGAGCTGCCGCTGCCCAAGGGTCTGGAGCGGCACTTCGCGCAGCCCGCCGGCCGGGCCTGCCCGGAGGGCGCCTGCGATCGGAAGGCCATGCTGAGAGGGCTCTTCATGGGCTGCGGCTCGGTCAACGCGCCGAGCGCTCGCTACCACCTGGAGCTCGTGCTGCCCTCGGAGGGCTGGGCGACGAAGCTGCTGACGCTGCTCCGGGAGCAGGGCGTCCGCGCGGGCGTGACCGAGCGGGCCGGTCACCACGTGCTCTATGTGAAGGACGGCGACGGCATCGTGCGCATGCTGTCGCTCATGGGCGCCTCCCGCGCCGTGATGGAGTTCGAGAGCGTGCGGGTGGTGCGCGAGGTCAGCGGCCAGGTCAACCGCCGGCTGAACTTCGAGACCGCCAACATCGACAAGACCATCGGCTCGGCGATGCGGCAGGTGGCGGCCATCGACCAGCTGGAGCGCTGCGGGCGCCTGGATGAGCTGTCGCCCGCGCTCCGCGAGGTCGCCCAGGCCCGGCGGGTCAACCCCGAGCTGAACCTGGCCGAGCTGGCCGTCCGGATGCGTCTGTCCAAGTCGGCCGTCAACCACCGGCTGAGGCGGCTGGTGGAGATCGCCGAGGGAGCCGCGGCTGAGGAGTCGGGGCCGCGCCCCGGACTCGACTACGAGCGTGAGCCCGCCGCCGCGGTGGGCCGGCTGGCGTAGCCTTTCTAAACCGGTAGCGCACGCTCGCCGCGCGGCGAGCTTCATGAGACCGGTTTCATAGCTGAGAGAGAGGCTACGTCGCAGGCGCCCCGGTGCCCTGCGCACGCGTTCGGAGGATGCCGCATGTCAATTCGGGTGGGAATCAATGGGTTCGGGCGTATCGGCCGGAACATCTTCCGGGCCGCGCACCAGCTCAACCGCGACGTCGAGATCGTGGCCGTCAACGACCTCGGCGACGCCGCCACGTTCGCCCATCTCCTCAAGCACGACACCGCGCTGGGCACGTTCGGCCCGGCGGTCGAGGCCAGGGGCGACGAGATCGCGGTCAACGGTCGCGCGGTGAAGTTCCTCTCGTTCCGCGAACCGGGAGATCTGCCGTGGCGCGACCTGGGCGTCGACATCGTGGTCGAGTCGACGGGCCTGTTCACGGACGCCGCCAGGGCGCGGGTCCACATCGACCGCGGGGGAGCCAGGAAGGTCATCATCTCGGCGCCCGCGACCCACCAGGAC
>DASYBH010000158.1:0-1560 GCA_036500885.1 Candidatus Dormiibacterota bacterium | reverse complement strand
GCGCGAACGGCTGCGCCCCCGACCCCGACCACGAGCTCCCGTTCCAGACCAGCCCGCTGGGCGTCGCCCCGTCCACGAACACGCTCACCGTGCTCCCGCTCAGCGTCACCACCAGGTGGTGGGCGCGACCGTCGGTCAGGTTCAGCCCGGGCAGGTAGACGTCGTCCTGGAACAGCCCCAGGTAGATCCCCGGCGTGTTCGGCGAGGGCTTCCCGCCCACGCCCCCGCTCTGCGTCAGCCCGAGCAGGAACGTCGCCCCCCTGCTGCCGGCGCCTTTGGCGCCGAGCAGCACCTGCTGGCCCGACGAGCTGGTGCTGTACCACAGCTCCACCGAGCGGCTGTTGTCCCCCTGCAACGGCGCCAGCTCCGGGCCCTGCACGAAGCCGGTGGCCCCGTCGAAGCTCGTCGCCGTGTCCGTATCTCCGCTCACCAGCCCCGGGGAGCCGAACGTCAGCCCGCCGTTCCAGGCCGCGGAGTTGCCGTTCCCGCTGCTGTCCACGACTGACGCCGAGCGGTCGTCCATCCGGTAGTAGGCGGCCGGCGAGTCCGCCAGCACCGCCGCCCGGTAGCCCAGGCCCGCCGTCAGGTGCGCCTGCACCCGCGCCTGCGTCAGCGCGTGGTCGTACACCGCGACCTCGTCCAGCGTGCCCTGGAAGAACGACGACCCCACTCCCCAGACCGCGGCCCCATGCCCGATCGTGAGCGGGCTGGCCGCCGTCGCCGGCGTCGACGGCAGCGCGAACGGCTGCGCCCCCGACCCCGACCACGAGCTCCCGTTCCAGACCAGCCCGCTGGGCGTCGCCCCGTCCACGAACACGCTCACCGTGCTCCCGCTCAGCGTCACCACCAGGTGGTGGGCGCGGCCGTCGGTCAGGCTCAACCCGGGCAGGTAGACGTCGTCCTGGAACAGCCCCAGGTAGATCCCCGGCGTGTTCGGCGAGGGCTTCCCGCCCACGCCCCCGCTCTGCGTCAGCCCGAGCTGGAACGTCGTCCCCCTGCCCACGCCGCCGGGGCCGAGCAGCACCTGCTGGCCCGACGAGGTGGTGCTGAACCACAGCTCCACCGAGCGGCTGTTGTCGCCCTGCAGCGGCGCCAGCTCCGGGCCCTGCACGAAGCCGGTGGTCCCGTCGAAGCTCGTCGCCGTGTCCGTATCCCCGCGCACCAGCCCCGGGGAGCCGAACGTCAGCCCGCCGTTCCAGGCCGCGGAGTTACCGTTCCCGCTGCTGTCCACCACCGAGGCCGAGCGGTCGTCCATGCGGTAGTAGGCGGCCGGCGAGTCCGCCAGCACCGCCGCCCGGTAGCCAGACCCCGCTGTCAGGTGCGCCTGGACCCGCGCCTGCGTCAGCGCGTGGTCGTACACCGCGACCTCGTCCAGCGTGCCCTGGAAGAACGACGACCCCACACCCCAGATCGCGGCCCCGTGCCCGATCGTGAGCGGGCTGGCCGCCGTCGCCGGCGTCGACGGCAGCGCGAACGGCTGCGCCGTCGACCCCGACCACGAGCTCCCGTTCCACACCAGCCCGTTGGGCGTCGCCCCGTCCACGAGCACGCTCACCGTGC
>DASYBH010000157.1:0-2373 GCA_036500885.1 Candidatus Dormiibacterota bacterium | reverse complement strand
GTCGAGCAGCATGTGGAAGCCGGCCCGCACCACCGCGTGGTCGTCCACCACCAGGACCCGGATCGGCATCAGTCTGCGGGCAGCCTGGCGGTGACCCGAAAGCCGCCCTCGGGTTTGGGCCCGGCGTCGAGGCTGCCGCCGAAGAGGGCGACGCGCTCGCGCATCCCGATCAGTCCGCGACCCTCGGTGGCTTCCAGCGATGCCGTCGTGCCCGGCCCGTCGTCCATCACGGAGATGTGGAGGGCGTCGGGCGCGTAGCGCAGGCTGACCTCGACCCGGGCGCCGGGCGCGTGCTTGCGAGCGTTGGTGATCGCCTCCTGGACGATCCGGTACGCGGAGAGCTCGAGCGCGGCGGAAAGGAGCCGCGGTACGCCGGTCACCCGCAGCCGCACGTCGGCGCCGGCCGCCCGGGCCCGTTCCGCGAGGCCGTCGAGCGATGCGAGGCCGGGCTCGGGCTCCCGCGGCGCCGGCCCCTCGCGGGCGCCGCGCATCACACCCAGCAGCCGGGCCAGCTCGTCCAGGGCGGTCCGCGCCATCGCGGCAATGCTCGCGAGGACGGCCGAGTCGGCGCCGTCCGGCCGCACCGCGCGGTGGGTCTCCGCCTGCACGGCGATGGCGCTCACGTGATGCGTCACCACGTCGTGCAGCTCGCGAGCGATCCGCGCACGCTCCTCGTCGGCGGCGCGCAGGAGCGCGAGCTCGTGGTCGAGTTCCTGCCGTGCGATCCGCGCCTGCAGTTCCGTCAGGTACGCGCGCCGCGTTCGCGCGTTCTCACCCATGAGAAACGCCGTGCAGGCGACCACGCCGGGAAAGCCGTGCTCGATCCCGCGGACGTCGTGCGCCTCCACCACGCCCTGCGCGGCGGAGCCGACCGAGTAGGCGAAGCCGAACAGCAGCACCAACCAGCGCAGGCCGCCGGAACGGTCGGCGACACTGTAGATGGCAGCCGGGATGGCGATGAAGAAGCCGCCGAAGTGGACCCGCACCAGCGATTGGGCAAAGGACGCGGCCACCAGCACGGCGAGCACGGCCAGGGGCCAGCGCCGGCGCCAGAGCAGCGGCGCGGTTTGCAGCACGGCGAGCAGGACCGCCAGCGGCCAGCTGGTCGGGCGCACCAGAGCCAGGCTCAGCCCTTCGAGGACGGCCGTCCCGCCCACTATGACCAGATCGGCCGCTCGCGGCGGCAGCCGGAGCGGCCCGACCCGGTCCCAGGCTCGGCGTAGCTCAGACCACGTCACGTCGCCAGACGAGCGCCGCCGACACGGCGACGCCGAGCACCGTCCAGAGGGCCAGGACGACGATCGTGTGGCCGGCGTCGAGCGGCGGCGCCACCCGCGGCTGCGGGACGATCACCCAGGCGATCAGGGAGCTGGCACTGGTCCCCGGCACGACCTTCTGCAGGCCGCCGGCCGCGCCGAAGAACCTCGCGAAGTAGTTGACGAACGTGAGCTCGAAGAACAGCACGTACGACAGGCCGACCCCGATCGCCAGGGGGGCGCTGCGGAGCAGGTGGCCCAGCGCGATGCCGCCCGCCACATAGCAGGCGAGGATGAGCCAGACGGCGCCCATCGCCTTCATGACGGCGCCGGCCGCCGGCCAGGCGACGGAGCTGCCGTCGACGGTCGCGATCACGAGGCTGCTGGCGGCGGCCGCGGCCGCCGAGAGGACGAGCATCGCCGTCAGGACCAGCACCGCCGCCAGCAGTTGGCCGACAAGGAGCTGCAGCCGGCCCACCCCCATCGCATAGACGGTCCGCAGCGTCCCCCAGCCGTACTCGGAGCCCACGACCAGCGTGCCCATCAGCAGCGCCACCAGGATCCCGCCAATGAAGAACACGTTGAGGAGCTGGTTCGTGAACCGGTCGGGGTACAGCTCCTGCGCCGCGTGGTCGCTGTACCGAACCGCCGGCAGCAGGTACTCGAGGACAACGATCGCCACCACGAGCAGGCCTAGGCCGAACAGGACCGCCGGCCGCGTCATCAACTTCCGCACCTCGGCTGCGCACACCCGGATCATCGCTCACCCTCCTGGCTCACCAGCTGCAGGAACACGTCCTCCAGCGACCGTTCGACCTGTCGCAGCTCGGAGATCCGCACGCCGGACCCGACGAGCGAGCCGTTCAGCTCGGCCGCTCGCCCGGGTTCGATCGCAACGTGGAAGACGCCGTCCGCGCGCTGCACGGCGTCGGGCCCGGCGAACGCCGCCAGCGCGGCCAGCGCCCGGTCCTGCGGCGCGGCCCTGACCAGCAGGCGGGCGCCGCCGCGCAGCTCGGACACGGTCGTTTCGACGACCAGCCGGCCGCCGCGGATCACGCCGACGCGGTCGCAGACCTGTTCCACCTCGGGGAGCTGGTGACTCGAGAACATGACTGTC
>DASYBH010000156.1:0-10048 GCA_036500885.1 Candidatus Dormiibacterota bacterium | reverse complement strand
CCGAGGACGACCCGCGCAACCCCGCGGTGATCGCCGACAACGTCGGCGACAACGTCGGCGACTGCGCCGGCATGGCCGCCGACCTCTTCGAGACCTACGCGGTCACGATGGTCGCCGCCATGCTGCTGGGCGCGCTCCTGTTCAAGGACGTGGCCTGGGTCGTCTACCCGCTGCTGCTGGGCGCGACCTCGATCGTCGGGTCGGTCGTCGGCGCGCTGGCCGTCCGCCTCTACTTCCCGAGGTGGATCATGGGCGGCCTCTACGCCGGCCTGATCGTCGCGGCGGTGATCGCGCTCATCGGCTTCTACTTCATCACGAGCTCGTTCGTGGGCAGCGGCTACCTGAAGGCTGCCGCCGGCGTCTCCAACCCGAGCAACCTGTTCTGGTGCGGCGTCGTCGGCATCGTGATCACGATCGTCATCGTCGCCATCACGGAGTACTTCACCGAGACCCGGTACTGGCCGGTGCACCTGATCGCCCAGCAGTCGGTCACCGGCCACGCGACCAACATCATCGCCGGCACCGCCATCGGCATGATGGCGACGGCCCTGCCCGTGATCGCGATCGCCATCGGCATCCTGTTGAGCTACAGCCTGGGCGGCCTCTACGGCATCGCCATCGCGGCGGTCGCGCTCCTCTCGATGACCGGCATCGTCGTCGCGATCGACGCCTACGGGCCGATCACGGACAACGCGGGAGGCATCGCCGAGATGGCGGAGCTGCCGGAGGAGGTCCGCATCGTCACCGATCGGCTGGATGCGGTCGGCAACACGACCAAGGCCGTGACGAAGGGCTACGCGATCGGTTCCGCCGGGCTGGCCGCACTCGTGCTGTTCGCCTCGTACACCGAGGAGCTCGCCCGGCACGGCAAGAGCCTGCGGTTCGACCTGAGCGACCCCTACGTGATCGTCGGCCTCTTCCTGGGCGGCATCCTGCCCTTCCTGTTCGGCTCGCTCGCCATCCTGGCGGTCGGCCGCGCCGGCGGCCTGGTGGTGAAGGAGGTCCGCCGCCAGTTCAGCGAGATCAAGGGCATCATGGAGGGCACGGCCAAGCCGGAGTACGGCCCGGCGGTCGGCATCGTGACCGCCGCCGCGCAGCGGGAGATGATCCTGCCGGGCCTGATCCCGGTGGTGGCCCCCATCGCCGTCGGCCTGATCCTCGGCCCCAAGGCGCTCGGCGGGATGCTGGTCGGCGCCATCGTCACCGGCCTGTTCATGGCGCTCTTCATGACCAGCGGCGGCGCCGCCTGGGACAACGCCAAGAAGTACATCGAGGAGGGCCACCTCGGCGGCAAGGGCTCCGAGGCCCACAAGGCCGCCGTCACCGGCGACACGGTCGGCGATCCCTACAAGGACACCGCCGGCCCGGCCATCAACCCGATGATCAAGGTCATCAACATCATCGCGATCCTGATCGCGGGCCTGGTGGCCAGCAACTCGATCTTCCACTGATTCGAGCGTTGGGATCTGACGTGGATTACCAGCGCTTCGGCCGGACCGGGCTGCGGGTGTCGCGGCTCGGTCTGGGCTGCGGAGGGTTCGGAGGCGTGGGCTCCGAACCCTCGCTCGCCGGCCGGGGTGAGGACGAGGCGGCCGCCTTCGCGATCATGGACCGGGCGCTGGAGCTCGGCATCACCTACTTCGACACCGCCGACAGCTACGGAGGCGGGCGCTCGGAGGAGATGATCGGTCGCTGGCTCCGAGCCCGCGGGACGCGCGACCAGGTCGTGCTCTCGACCAAGGTGTTCAATCGCACCGGCCCGGGCCCCAACGACGCCGGCCTCTCCCGCCGCCACGTCATGCGCGCGGTGGAGGACTCCCTGCGCCGGCTGCAGACGGACTGGCTCGACCTGTACGTGACGCACGAGGACGATCCCGAGACGCCGCTGGACGAGACGCTGCGGGCCCTGGACGACCTGGTCCACCAGGGCAAGGTGCGCTACGTGGGGGCCAGCAACATCGAGGCGTGGCGTCTGACGCGGGCGCTGTGGATCTCCGACCGGCTGGGCCTGGCCCGCTACGACGGCGTGCAGAACGAGTACAACCTGCTGCACCGCGGCATCGAGGCGGAGGTGCTGCCGCTGGCGGCCGACCAGGGCCTGGCGGTCACGCCGTTCAGCCCGCTGGCGGGCGGCTTCCTGACCGGCAAATACGCGCTGGACGCCGAGCATCCGCCCGGCTCGCGGATGACCCTGCGCCCTGAGCCCTACGCCGACCTGATGACCCGACCGACCTTCCGGGCGATCGACGCGCTGCGGGCCGAGGCCGCCGAGTGGGGCGTCTCGATGGGCGCGCTGGCACTGGCGTGGGTCCACCGGCATCCGCGGGTGACGGCGGCGATCATCGGCCCGCGCTCGCGGGCCCAGTTCGAGGTGGCGGTCGAGTCTTTACAGGTGACGTTGACCCCCGAGGACCGAGACAGCATTGTGAGCCGCATGGAAGCGGCCAGAGCGTAGCCGTGGCGGCACCGGGAGCCATCGACCTGGACTCGATCCGCGCTGCCCGCGGGCGCATCGCCGGTGCGGCCATCCGCACGCCGCTGGTCAGGCTGGACGACTCGGACGTCTGGCTGAAGCTGGAGGTGCTGCAGCCGGTCGGCTCGTTCAAGATCCGCGGCGCCGCCAACGCGATGGCGCAGATGGCGCGCGAGGACCTGGCGCGGGGCGTTGTGACGGCGAGCGCCGGCAACATGGCGCAGGGCGTGGCCTGGAACGCGCGCCGTCTGGGCGTCGCGTGCACGGTCGTGGCGCCGGACCACGCGCCCGAGGCCAAGGTGAGCGCGGTCGAGCGGCTGGGTGGCCGCGTGCTCAAGGTGCCGTTCGACGAGTGGTGGCAGGCGTTCGTCGACCGCGGGCGAGCGGGTCTCGACGGTGTGTTCGTGCATGCCTTCGACGACGAGCGGGTGATGGCGGGCAACGGCACCATCGGCCTGGAGGTGCTGGAGGACCTGACCGATCCGGACGTCGTCCTGGTGCCGTGGGGCGGGGGCGGTCTCGCGTGCGGCATCGCGTCGGCGATCAGGGCCCTGCGACCGTCGGTCCGCGTGCTGGCCGTCGAGGTCGAGACGGGCGCACCGCTGACGGCGTCGCTGGCCGCGGGCCGCCCGGCCGTGGTCGACTACCGGCCGTCGTTCGTGGACGGCATCGGCAGCAAGACCGTGTTCGCGGGCATGCTGGAGCGCGCCCGGCGCCTGCTGGACGGCACGGTCGTCGTGAGCCTGGACGAGGTCGCGGCGGCGGTGCGCCTGCTGGCGACGCGCGCCCGCGTCGTCACCGAGGGCGCGGGCGCGGCGCCGGTCGCGGCCGCCCTCAGCGGCAGGGCCGGCGAGGGCCGCATCGTCTGCGTCCTGAGCGGCGGCAGCATCGACCCGGCCACGCTGGCCTCGCTCCTCGTCTGATCTGGGGGGACACCCCCGGAACGGATGCCGTCAGGGCACGATTGATCCCACCCGCGAGGGGGGAGGGGCCAGAACGCGCCACCTTTCGCCAGGGCACTGCACGTCCAAGTGTGGATCTGGACTGCCGCCGCACCGTCTGCTCCAATGGAGCCGCATGCGTTGCGGAATCCTGCTGATGGCCAGCCTGTTCGCCGGCCTGCTGGCCTGCTCGCCGGTGACGGCGCTGGCGGGCACCGGCACGGGCGCCTGCGCGGGCGCCGCCCTGCCGGTGGCGCACGCCGCGCCCACCCCGGACGTGCGCCGGACCGTCGCCGCATACAAGGCCGCGCACGACAGGCTGCGAGCGCCGGTCGATCACGCGGTGCCCAGGCCGGCCGCGGCGACCGCGCACCTCACCGGCCGGGGGCGTCCCGGCGGCCGGGCGGCCGGCCCACGGGCCTGCCCGGCGACCGCGACCGCCGGCTTCGATCGCGTCGTCCTCGGCTCGCTGGCTCAGCAGGGCCAGGCCACGAGCTACTACTGCGGGCCCGCCCTGGTGGCCGAGGCGGCCGCCACCAGGGGGCTGCAGGTCGACCAGGCGACGGCGGCCGCGTGGATGGGGACCGACCCGGGCGCGGGGACCGGCGTCGATCAGCTCACGTCGGCGCTGGATCACTTCGTGGCGGCGCCCGCGGGCGGGAGCTACGCGTTCGTGTGGCTCTCGTACGACCCGTCGGGGGATGAGCGCGGCGCGTTCGTCTCACGCCTGCGCTGGGACCTGACCACGTACGGCGGCTGGCCGGTCGCCGGGGACGCCTGGGAGGTGCCGGACGGCCCGCACCTCATCGGCCACCCGAACGTCGAGATCTTCCACTGGATCGAGATCGGCGGACTGGGCGACGGCGACACGGCCACCTACTACGCGGACTCGGCCACCACCGTCTGGAGCGGCGTGCCCGATTACAGCTGGATCGATACCCAGGCGCTCGCCACGATCCTTGGAGGTCGGGGCTACGCCTGGTAGGCGCCTGGCCGTGCCGCTGGCGTTCGTCGTGGCGCTGGGCGGCGCGGCCTGCTCCTCGCCGGCGTCGCACGTCCCGGCCGCTCCCGGCGCTTCGACCGCCCCGGCCGCCGGGACGCCGGACGTGGTCAGGGCCCATACGGTCTGCTTCGCCGGCCCCCCGGCCGGCTGGAGCCGGAGCTTCGCCGATCACAGCCTCGGCGTGTCCGGTGGCCTGGGGTTCGACGTGGGCGCCGTGTCCGAGGACGGCGGCATGGCGTTCGGCCACTACCGCTCGGCCACCGAGCAGGGCGTCGGCGCCGTCGCGCTGGCCGGCGGCGCGCTGTCCCGGATCGCGCCACTGCCGGCGGGCGCGGCGGGGATCGGCTCGATGTCGGCCGCGGGGCCCTGGGTGGTCTGGGAGCAGGCGGAGTCGTCCACCGACCTGGGTGACTGGAGCGTCCGCGCATGGAGCAGGGACACGACCGAGGCGCTGGTGCTGGCCACCTCGCACCTGCCCGACGGCGGCAGCGCCTTCGGCGAGATGCCGCTCCCCGTGGTCCGGCGCGGCGTGGTCGCCTGGGCGCAGCCGCAGGCGCGGCACACGAGCCACCCCGAGGCGACGGTCCAGCTCTACGATCTCGGGCGGCGCCGGGCCACGGTCCTCGACACCGGCCGAGTCAGCGGTCCGGTGTTCGCGGGCCCGTACGTGGTGTGGGCCCGTGTCGCCGCCGACGAGAGCTTCTCGCTGCGGGCGGTCGATGCCGTGACGCTGCGGCCAGCCCCGCTGCCCGACCGCGCGCGGAGCCCCGGCTCGGTGCGCTACCTCGCCGGTTCGGCCCGCTACCTGGCGTGGAGCAGCGGCCAGCAGCGGCTGACGGTCTGGCGCCTCGGCTCCAACGAGTACGACGAGTACACCACGGACCTGCGCCACCCGCTCCAGTTCCTGCAGCTGGCCGGCGACTTCGTGCTGTGGTACGCGGGCTACCCGTCGAGCGTGCTCGACCTGCGCACAGGACGAGCCTTCGACGTGCGGGGCTCGGTGGCCGGCTCCGACGCGCTGATCGCACTATCGGAGCCGGCGCGGCCACCGGCGACGAAGACCGAGATCGTGCCGGCCCGCCTCTCGTACGCACCGCTGTCGGCAGCCACCCGGATCGATTCCTGCTGATCGTGCCCCGACGGGGTGAGGTGTCCGGAGTGCTTCAGTCCTCGACCAGGGCGATGGCGCGGCAGGGGCTGCCGGAGCCGTCGACCAGCTTCAGCGGCAGGACCACCAGCACCGCGCCGGCCGGCGGGAGCAGGGCCAGGTTGGCCAGCTGCGTGACGCCGTACTTGCCGGCGCCCAGGATGAAGTGGTGGACCGGGAAGGCCGGCTCGAACGAGTGCGCGGCCCCGGCGTCGGTGCCGACCGTCTCCACGCCGATGCCCATCACCGGCGACTCCTCGGCAAGCCAGCGGGCGCACTCGGGCGAGATGCCCGGCGAGTGGGGGCCGGTGTCGTTGGCGTTCCGGAACGCGTCAGCGTCGTGGGCCCGCGCGTCCCAGCCCGTGCGGTAGAGCAGCCAGGCGCCCTGCGGCAGCGGGCCGTGGTCGCGCTCGAAGGCGCGGACGTCCTCGACCTCGAGCAGGTAGTCCGGGTCCGCGCCCGCCTCGGCCGTCCGGTCGATCACGACCGCCGGGCCGACCAGCCGCGACGGCGGCACCGAGGCGACGTCCTCGCCGTCCCTGCCGGTGATCCAGTGGTTGGGCGCGTCGAAGTGGGTGCCGACGTGCTCGCCGCACTCGAACGATCTCCAGTACCACGCGGGGCCGCGATCGTCGTAGTGGGAGATCTCGTGCGTCGTCCAGCCCGGCGTGTTCGCGAAGGGCGGCGGGAGCTGCAGGATCGGCGTCTTCTCGGAGAGCGGTTGGGTCAGGTCGACGACCCGGACCCGCCCCGAGGAGAGGCCCTCGACGAGAGAGGAGAGGATCTTCACTGCATCTTTCCTCCGGCAGCTGGTGGCTGGCGCATGGCGCGGGCGAACGTGAACCGGTACTCGAGCATGTGGGTGTCGACGTCGTAGGCGGTGGCGGGCGGGCCGACCGCCTCCACCTTGGCGACGATGCAGGCCAGGCGATCGCCGGCCAGCCCGGCGCGAACGGCCGAGACGAAGTCGTCGACGCTGGTCGCGGTCACCGCCCCGTCGATGCCGGCGCCTCGCGCGCAGGCGGCGAGGTCGGTCCCCGTCGCCGTCGCGGTGGGGAAGCCGCCGACCGAGAGCAGGCTCTCGTTGTCGAACACGATCTCCACCAGGTTGCGGGGGCCATAGCGGGCCAGCGTGGTCAGGCCGCCCAGGTTCATCAGCACCGAGCCGTCGCCGTCGAGGACGACCACCCGGCGCTCCGGCCGGCAGAGGGCGAGGCCGAGCCCCACGGACGAGGCCAGGCCCATCGAGTGGGTCAGGTAGAAGAAGTTCGGCCGGTGGCCCAACGAGTGCAGCTCGGCCGAGGTGGCGCCCATGATCGTGACCACCGAGCAGTCCTGGATGTCCTCGTAGATCGCGCGAATGCACTCGAGGCGCTTCACCGCGGCTCCTCCCACATCAGCGGCCGCGTCAGGAGCAGGGCCACGGGCGAGAGCGAGGAGTGCGCCAGCACCGTGGCCCTGTCGACCTTCGCCGGCACCTCGCCGGCATCGCGCATCTCGTCGTGGACGATGCCCAGCGCGTCCAGCACCCGGCGCGTGTAGCGGCCACCCTCCGTCTGCCACGGGTCGCGCTCGCCCAGATGGCCACGGTCCGACACCAGCATCACCAGCGGGATGCGGTACAGCATCGCGCCGGAGACGATGCCGTTGATCGCCTGCAGGAACCCGTGGTTCTGCATCAGCAGCGCCGAGCGCACGCCCGCGAAGTGGGCGCCCATAGAGACGCCGACGCCCTCCTCCTCCTTGGCCAGCCGGACCAGGATCATGTCCGGGTCGTCCTCGGCCATCCTGATCAGGTGGACCAGCCAGGTCTCCGGCAGGGCGCTCACGAGCCGCACTCCGGAAGCCTTGAGCGCGTGGTAGACCACCCTGGAGCTGGCTTCAGAGACCGGCATCTCCCCGGCGCATTGTATGGCGCGAGCACGGGGTCACGCGTCCCTCGCCGGCCCGGCTCCTCGCCTTCGGCGCCATCGGTACGCTTTGCCCATGGACGAGTACGCCAAGGAGATCGGTGACCTTCAGGCCCAGATCGACGCCATGATCGAGGAGGAGGCCGACAAGAAGGAGATCCTGGAGCTCCAGATGCAGCTCGACATCTTGCGGGTGCTGTATCGCCAGGCGATCCATCTCTACGACCTCGGCGAGCGGAACCCCGCGCTGCGGGAGAGCCTCGCCCTCCGCGGCTACGGCGAGTGGACGGTCGACAACGTGTACGCCTTCGTCTACGAGACGTCGGTGGACATGCCGGCCGACGGCCACCACTCCTTCCTGGGAGAGATCCGCGACACCGACTTCAGCAAGCTGCTGGCGGGCTCACCGACGCTCTAGGTCTCCTGCTAGGGATAGGGCGGCGGATCGCCCCAGACGGCGCTGAGGCGCCCCCGGCCGCGAGCGACCAGGGCATAGACCGCATTGGAGCCGGGCAGGCGCGCCAGCCAGCCGAGCACGCGCCAGCCGCCGCCCATCTCGCGGAACGTTCTGGCCACGGCCGCGGCGCCGCGATACCGCCGTCCCGAGGGCTCGATCGCCCACACGTAGCGGTCCACGTCCTCGCGGCGCAGGCCGTACCGCTCGATCACCCCGGGCTCCTGGTTCGGCAGCGCCGACACACGGCCGGCGGGGGCGCGCTCGGTCGCCAGCCGCGCGCACCGCGTTCAGAACGGTCAGGAGCCGTCGTAAATCAGGACTAGAGGTTTGTCGTCGGCCACCGATTCCAAAACTAAACTGTCGGCGTGGGTACGTGGTCAACGGCCGATCTCCCGCTGCGCTACAACGCCGCCGCGGATCTCCTCGATGGCAACCTGGAGGCCGGCCGCGGCGACCGGGTCGCGATCCGCACGACGGATGGCGCCGAGCTGACGTACGCGCAGCTCGCGGCCGGCGCCAACCTGGCCGGCAACGCCCTGCGCGATCTGGGCGTGGAGATCGAGAACCGCGTGGCGATGGCGGTCCACGACGGGCCCGAGTTCGCCCAGACATTCTTCGGGGCGATCAAGCTGGGCGCCGTCCCGATCCCGGTCAACACCAACCTCAAGCCGCACGACTACGCGCACTTCCTGAACGACAGCCGGGCCAGGGTCGCGGTGGTGTCCGCCCCGCTGGCCGACGCCTTCCGGCAGGTGCGGTCCGAGCTCCGGCACCTGCGCCACCTGGTGGTGGTCGGGGAGCCCGGCCCCGGCGAGGTGAGCTACGCGGAGGCGACCGCGGCCGCGAGCGACCGGCTCGACCCCGCCGACACCACCCGCGACGACATGTGCTTCTGGCTGTACAGCTCGGGCACGACCGGCGTCCCCAAGGGCGTGGTGCACCTCCAGCACGACATGCGCTACGTCGTCGAGAACTACGCCAGGCCAGTGCTCCGCATCGACGATTCGGACGTCACGTTCTCGGTGGCGAAGCTCTACTTCGCGTACGGCCTGGGCAACGCGCTCTACATGCCGCTGGCGGTGGGCGCCACCACCGTCCTGCACGCCGGGCCGCCGGCGCCGGCCACCGTGCTCGACGTCATCCGCCACTTCCGGCCGACGATCTACTATTCGGTGCCGACGAGCTACGCCAACACGCTGGCCGCGGACCCGGAGGTCTGGGCGGCGGCCGACTTCAGCTCGGTCCGCGTCTGCGTCAGCGCCGGAGAGCCGCTCGCCGGCTCGATCCTGGAGCGGTGGCGTTCACGCACGGGCACGGACATCCTGGACGGCATCGGCTCGACCGAGTGCGGCCACATCTTCGTCTCCAACCGGATCGACGACGTGCGCCCGGACTGCACCGGCACGGTGGTGCCGGGCTACGAGGTGCGCATAGTCGACGACGAGGGGCGGGACCTGCCGCCCGGCGAGGTGGGCAGCCTGCTGGTCAAGGGCGACTCGATCTGCTCGATGTACTGGAACCAGCACGAGCGGACCAAGCGGACGATCAGGGGCGAGTGGATCGACACCGGCGACCAGTACCTGCGCGACGCCGGCGGCTACCTCCAGTACCAGGGCCGCAGCGACGACATGATGAAGGTGAGCGGGATCTGGGTCAGCCCGACCGAGGTCGAGTCGGTGATCAACGGGCACGACGCGGTGCTGGAGTGCGCGGTGGTGGCGGTGGTCGACGAGCAGCGGCTCATCCGGCCGGAGGCGTACGTCGTGCTGCAGCCGGGCCGCCGGGCGGGGGTGGAGGTGGAGACCGAGCTCCGCGACCACGTCCGGGCGGCGCTGGCCCACTTCAAGTGCCCGCGCGACTTCCACATCGTGGCCGAGCTCCCCAAGACGGCAACGGGCAAGATCCAGCGGTTCAAGCTCCGCGAGGACCGGCGGATTCCAGACTGACGTACTGATCTACCGTGACTTTTGGTCCTCTGGATCCGGTCGGATGCGGCGCCACATGGCGATGGCTTCGTCCGTAAACCAGCGCTGGATCCAGTCAGCGTCAACTGGGCGGAGGAGTGTCGGCATGGGCCCCGGAAGCTCCCGCCCAATGTCTCGAAGGCGGATCGCGAC
>DASYBH010000155.1:0-2040 GCA_036500885.1 Candidatus Dormiibacterota bacterium | reverse complement strand
GGTTGGCCGGGACAAATGTCCCGACCGAGGCCGGGACATACGCCCTCCCGACCTCCCGGGCTGATGAGGGGCAGTAAGGAAGACGACTTGCCCCCCCTGACCCCCCGGCGGGGGGTCAGGGGGGGAGTAGGAGGGACTGCGCATGCCGGACGTCGTCGTGATCGGAGCGGGGCACAACGGGCTGGTGGCCGCCGCGCTGCTGGCCAGGGCCGGGCTGTCGGTGACGGTGCTGGAGCGGGCGGCGGTGGTGGGCGGCGCATGCCGCACGGAGCGCCCGTTCGCCAACGCGCCCGGGCTGCGTGCCTCCACCGGCGCCTACCTCCTCGGCCTGATGCCGCCGGAGCTGATGGCCGCTCTGGACCTCGACCTGCCCCTGGTCCGCAGGGACCCGCACTACTTCCTCCCCACGCTCGACGGCCGGCACCTGCTGCTCGGCGCCGGCGAGGATGCCGCGCGCGACCTGTTCGTCGAGTTCTTCACGGAGCGGGACTGGCTGGCGAACCGGGCGCTGGCCGCCGAGCTCACGGCCCTGCGCGACGACCTCGCGCCCGCCTGGCTGGCCGAGCCGGCCACGGTCGAGGAGACCGCGGAGCGCCACGTCCGGCCCCGGCTGCGCCAGGCGTTCGTCGAGCTCGTCAGGGGCTCGGCCGTCGACTACCTCTCGAGGTTCGGCTTCGCGAGCGAGCTGCTGGTCGCGATGTACGCGGTCACCGACGGGATGCCCGGGCTGAGCGGCTCGCCGTGGCGTCCCGGCAGCGGGCACAACCTCCTCGTCCACAGCATGTGCCGCCTCCCCGGCGCCGGCGGCACGTGGATGGTCGTGCGGGGCGGGATGGGCGCCGTCACCCGCGCCATCGCGCAGCGCGCGGTCGAGGCCGGGGCGACGATTCGCACGGGGGTCGCCGCCGAGCGGATCACGGTCGAGAGGGGCTCCGCGAGCGGCGTCGTCACCGGGCTGGGCGAGGAGGTCAGGGCCAGCACCGTGCTGGTCGCCACCGATCCGTTCCGCCTGCCGGCGCTGCTGGGGACCGCCTGCCCGGATGAGCTCTCCCGGCGGATCGACGGCTACGCCGCCGGCTCGCTGGGCCAGACCATGAAGGTCAACCTGGCGCTGGCCGGCCTGCCCCGCTTCGCCGCGCTGCCCGAGCCGAGAGGCCAGCATTCGACCACCGTGCACCTCCTGCCGGAGCCGGCGTCCGACGGCAGCGTGCTGACCGCCCTTCGCGCGGCCTTCGACGCCGCCGCCGCCGGCCGGCTCTCCCCGCTCCCGCCGGTCGAGTGGTACCTGCACTCGCTGCTCGACCCCTCGCTGCAGGACGACGCGGGCCGTCACTCCTCGGCGTTGTTCGTGCAGGGCGTGCCGCACACGCCGGCCGGCTCCACCTGGGCGGCGGAGAAGAGCGGCTACGTCGAGCGGCTGCTGGCGTTCGCCGAGCGGTTCGCGCCCGGCCTGGGAGCGCTCGTCGTGGACGTGCACGCGCTCACCCCGCCGGACATCGAGCGTCACTTCGGCATGACCCACGGCAACATCGACCACGTCGACAACGCCGTGGCGTTCGCGGACCGGCTGCCCTACCGGGTCGGCGTCGACGGCGTGTACGCGGGCGCCGCCGGCTGTCACCCGGCCGGCAGCGTGATCGGCTGCGCCGGCCACAACGCCGCCAACGCGATCCTGGCCGACCTGGGCAAGGGTGGCGGGGCGCCTGCCCCGCCACCCGGCCGGCGCGCTACGTCGCGACCTCCCGGCGCTGCATGAGCAGCGTCGCGAGCCCGAAGCCCACGACGACCACGGCCAGCATCGCCCACCGGCCACTCCAGTTGACGCCCGTGAGGAGCGGCGTCCCGTACAGCTGGAACACCGAGAGGTTGGCGACCCAGCTCGGCCAGCCCATCAAGCCCGCCAGCTCGTAGATCAGGAAGCTGGCGAACGCCAGGATGCCCAGCACGCCGACCACCGCGCGCGGCCACTCGGCGTCGGCGACGGCGCCGGCAGCCGCGAACGTGAGGGCGAACGGGACGAGCAGCCACGACGCCTGGAAG
>DASYBH010000154.1:0-6008 GCA_036500885.1 Candidatus Dormiibacterota bacterium | reverse complement strand
GAGGAGAAGCCACACGGTCGCGGCCAGCGCGTACACGGTCGCCGCCGGGGCGCCGAAGCGAGCGACCTCCAGCGGCCACGGGTACGGGCCCCCATAGGACACCGGGAGCGAGTTGACGACGAAGAGCTGCAGATCGTAGTACAGCAGGTCCAGCACGCCGGTGCCGAAGCTGAGCCCCCCGACAGCTCTGGCGTTGAGCGCCGGCACGTACTGCTCCAGGCCGGCGAAGCCGAGGACGAACGACGTCACCGCGATCGCTCCGACCGTCAGGCCGAGCGCGGCCGGGGGCAGCGCCGCCCTGCCGGCGGCGCCCGCGCGGTCCGACGATCCGAGCTCAGCGTGCTGCAACCGGCTCAGAGCGCGTCATCCTGTGACCGGATGCCCATCGACGCCTCGGGCCCCCCGCGCACGCCCGATCCGCAGCCTCCTGGTACCCCCATACCAAACCCAGCGTTATCGTACAGGCCGGCTGCCCCGTTGTCGTCGTCCCCAACAGGAGCTGTGGCAGGCACGTGCCCCGGCACGCGGCGAAGGTGTGTGGTGCGGGCGGTGGGACTCGAACCCACATGGTCCTTCGACCCGAACTTTTTAAGAGTTCTGCGTCTGCCGTTTCGCCACACCCGCAATGGACGACCTTCCGCCGGCCCTCAGACGAAAGGCTGCGACACCTGGGCCAGGCGGTCAAGGTGCTCGGTGCCGAGCTGCACGTCAAGCGCCCTGACGCTGTCGTCGAGCTGGTCCGGCCGTGAGGCGCCCACGATCGGGGCCGTCACCTCCGGCTGGGCGAGCAGCCAGGCCAGGGCGACCTGGGCGGCGCTCGCGCCGATGTCGCGCCCGACGTCCTCGACCGCCTCGGCCACGTCGAACATGAGGTCCGACCAGTAGCGCTGCCGGTACATGCGGCCGTACTCGCCCCAGCCGAAGCGCGAGTCGGCCGGCACCTCCTGGCCGCGCCGGTACTTGCCCGTGAGCATCCCCGCGCCCAGCGGGTTGTACGGCACCACCCCGACGCCCGCCGCCCCGCAGAGCGGCAGCAGGTCCCGCTCGTGGCCGCGGTTCAGCAGGTTGTACCGGGGCTGGATGGCGGCCACCCGCGCCAGGCGCCGCTCCGCGACGATGGCCATCGCCAGGCCGAGCTGCCAGGCCTCGAAGTTGGACACGGCGACGTAGTGGATCTTCCCGTCCTGCACCAGGCGGTCCAGCGCCTCGAGGGTCTCCTCCATCGGAGCGCCCAGGTCGGAGTGGTGCAGGTAGTAGAGGTCGACGCGCTCGACCTGCAGGCGGCGCAGCGACGCCTCACATGCCTCGATCACGTGCTTGCGGCCTCCGCCCAGGTCGTTCGCGCCCGGCCCCATCCGTCCCACGCACTTGGTGGCGACCGTCACGCCGGGCCTGCGGCTCTGCAGCCAGCGGCCCACGATCTCCTCGGTCCGGCCGGACGTCTCACGCGACGGCGGCACCGGGTACACGTCCGCCACGTCGACGAAGTCGATGCCGAGCTCCGCGGCCCGGTCCATCACCGCGAACGCGGCCGCCTCGTCGAGCTGGCTGCCGAAGATCATCGTGCCGAGGCAGAGCCTGCTGACGCGCAGGCCGCTCCGGCCCAGGTTGACGGTCTCCATGCCGGTCCCCCTCGTTCCCTATCGCGCGGAGTAGTCGTAGAAGCCGCGGCCGGTCTTGCGGCCGAGCTCGCCGCGCTCGATCTTCTCGCGCAGGGCGGCCGGTGCGCCCGGGCCTCCCTCCAGCCGGCGGCGGTCCTCGAGCGCACCGTAGAACACGTCGAGGCCGCTGAAGTCGAGCACCTCGAAGGGGCCCATCGGCCAGTTCAGGCCCTTCTTGACCGCCGTGTCGATGTCCTCCACAGAGGCGTAGCCGCCCTCCAGGAGGTGGAACGCCTCCTCCGCGGCGGCGAAGAGGATGCGGTTGACGATGAAGCCGTGCACCTCCTTGTTGATCAGCACGGGGACGCGGTCGATGCTCCGGACGAAGTCCATCGCGGCGCTGACCGTCTCGTCGCTGGTCAGCGGGCCTCGAACGACCTCGCAGAGCTGCATGACCGTGACGGGGTGGAAGAAGTGCATATTGCAGCACCGCTCCGGCCCCGGCACCCCCTCCGCCAACCGTGAGATGGCGATCGTGCTGGAGTTGCTGGCGAGGATCGCGTCAGGTCGGGCGTGCCGGCCGAGACCGGCCCACACCTCGCGCTTGGCGCCCAGCTCCTCGAACACGGCCTCGATTACCAGGTCGGCGTCGCCGGCGGCCTCGGCCAGGTCCATGCTGGCGCGGATGCGGCCCAACGCGCCGGCGGCCCGTTCCTCCGTCAGCCGGCCCCGCTCCACGCCCCGGCGGACGAGCTGCTCGGTCTGAGCCCGGGCGCGGTCCAGCTGCGCCTGGCTGGAGTCGACGAGAACCACCTGGTGGCGCCCGGCGTAGGCGGTCTGCAGGGCGATCTGGGACCCCATGGTCCCGGCTCCAACTACCGCTACTGTGGTGATTTCGGCCATCCTCTGTTCCTGAACGCGATGCGAGTGAGCATGGACCGGTTCGAGGAGGCGGTGCGAGCCGCCGTCGAGGCGATCCCGGCTGCGTTCCAGCCGTACCTGGAGGATATCGAGTTCGTGGTCGCCAGGCGGTCGCCGGACGGCCTGCTCGGCTACTACGAGGGCGGCGGCGCGCTGGAGGACATCGGCTTCCCGGCCCGGGTCACGATCTTCAAGGAAACGCACGAGCAGGTGTGCGACACCTGGCAGGCGCTGGTCGAGGAGGTCAGGCGCACGGTCCTCCACGAGGTCGGCCACCACTTCCACATGGACGAGGACGAGATGCCCTACTGAGGGCGCGTGACATGGGCCGGCTCAGCCCGTTCGGCGGCGGCTCTCCGGACGTCCCGGACGACCGCCGGCGCCGCCTCCCGCGCCACCTCGACGTCCAGCCAGATGCCATGTCCGAAGCGGTTGACCAGTCCCGCCACCAGGGCGCCGGCAAGGAGCCCGATCAGCGCGTTCAGCAGCCCGATCGCCAGCCCGGCGGCCGGCACGACCAGCCACCACAGCTCGCGAATGGACTGGAGCTGCCCGATCTGGTCGCCGAGTGGCAGCAGGTTCTCGGTGACGCCGAGCGTGAAGCCCAGCTGGCGGTGCCAGTCCAGCACCGCCCCGGAGAACCAGGTCACCAGCGCGCCGAGCACGCAGCCGGTGAAGAGGCCGCTCACGAAGCCAGCCACCGCGCCGCTCGCCACCAGGGGCCACAGCGGCAGCCGGCGGAGACGGACGCTCACCTCGCCCCGACCCCGGGCCGGGGCCACCGGACCAGCAGGAGCACCAGCGCGCCCAGCAGCAGTGCCGGCAGCGCCACGGCGTAGGCGATCAGCCCGACCAGCTGCCGGCTCGCTCCCGGCCGGCCGGCGCCGACACCGACGCCACCGGACACCACCCGCCTGCCGAGCGGCCGCTGCGCGGGGCCGGCGTCCGCCTCGTATGCCTGGGCGACGAGCGCACCCACCGGTCGCAGCGAACCATCCGGCCGGTACAGGCCGAAGTGCTCCACCTGTATGCCCGGTCGCTGCGTCCAGTAGTCGTCGAGCGTCCACCACACCGCGGCCCCCACGAACCCGGCGGGGAGCGTGTCGAAGCGCTGCGCGAGCTGACCGTAGGTCACCTCGAAGACGCGCGACTGCTCGGGCTCCTCGGCGGGGCTGTCGGCCCACCGCCCGAACTCCAGGATCATCAGAGGCTTGCCCGGGTAGCGCGCGTGGAAGCGGTCCAGCGTCTCGCCGATCGTCGTGCCGTCCAGCGGTCCGCCATAGAAGACGCCGGAGTAGAGCGTGTAGCCGGCCACGTCGAGGTCGGCGCTCGTCGAGTCGTTGGGGTCGGAGCCGTACGCCGCCTGCCCGATCAGCCGCGTGCCGTCCAGCCGGCGGTCGAGGTCCCGCAGGGCGACGAGCGCCGCGACCCGCTCCGTGGTGCCGGTCGACTCGTTGGCCAGGCCGTGGAAGAGGACCGATGGGTGGTTCATGTCCCGGAGCGCCATCTCGGCCAGCATCTGCCGCGCCACACCGCGGTCCATCGCCAGCTGGAACGTCTCCGGCGTGTAGTGATAGAGCGGGATCTCCTCCCAGATGGCGAAGCCCAGCCTGTCGGCCAGCGCCAGCATCGCCGGGTTGGCCGGGTGGTGGTCGGCTCGGATGAAGTCGGCGCCGACGTCGTGCGCCCGGCGCAGGGCGGCGTACGCGCCGTCCACGCCGGTGACCAGCCCTCCGGCAGGCCGGCCGGCGTTGGGCGGGGCCACCCGCTCGTCGTGCATCGAGACGCCGTGGAAGGCCACCGGGGCGCCGTTGAGCAGCACGCGGGCGCCGACGCTGTCGACCCGGACCTGCCGCAGCCCGAACGTCTGGTAGATCTGGTCGGCGATGCCCTGAGAGCCGACCACGGCGGCTCGGAGCACGTAGAGCGCCGGCCGAAACGGCGACCAGAGGTCGGCGCCGCGGATGACGAACGACACGCCGAGGCGGCGCACGTCGCCGCCGGGCATCGGGTCCAGGTTCGTGACCTGGCTGGCGACCGGTGACGCCGCGACCGGGACGAGGCGCCGGGGATCGGGGTCCGTGACGTTGCCGTCGTCGATCGCCGCCGGCAGCATCTCCGTGATCAGGCTCAGCCCGTCCTGTGCGGCGCCCCTGTTCTGCAGCACGACGCTCACGTCGGCGCCGTCCAGGTGTGGCGTGACGTCCGCCCTGACCACGGAGAGCTCCGGCGTGCCCTCGACGGACACCGGGCCGGTGATGCCGCCGTAGTTCCACCAGTCGGCCAGGCCCCATGGCACGATGTCCAGCCGTGTGCCCCACGGCGGATTGGAGACCCGGACCACCAGCGTGTTGGCGCTGCCGCGGCGGAACGGGTCGGAGGCGTCCAGCGCGAACGGGGTCCAGGCGCCCTCGTGGTAGCCGAGGTAGCGGCCGTTCAGCCACACGTCCACCAGGTAGCCGGCGGACTGGAACTTCAGGTTTGCCAGCGTGTTCCAGGCGGACGGCGCCGCGAAGCGGAGCCGGTACCAGCCGCCGACCGCCCTGCTCGCCGGCGGGGGCGAGAACGTGCCCGGAACCTGCAGCTCGGTCCACGCCGAGTCGTCGAACGCGTCGCTGAGCCGGCCGCCGGCCTCCGCCGTCAGGGCCCGGCGGGTGGCGTCGGTGCGGGCCGCGAACGTCAGGTCCTGGTCGAGATCCGTCGCCTGGAAGCGCCACCTGCCGGACAGGTCGATGCCTGCTCGCGGCTGGGGATCGAACGTGGGCACCGGCTGTCCCTGCTCGTAGGCGACCTGTCCCCCGTCAGCCTGGCGGACCTCCAGGGTGGTGCGCAGGCGCGCCTGGCCAGGCTGGGGACCGGAGCACGCGATCACCCCCAGCACGGCGGACATGAGCACGACACCGGCCCAGGCTCCTGTGGTCCACCGGGTCATGCCTTCCAGGATGCCAAAGGCGCCGGTCTCCTCACCGGGGACGTTCCGGTCGGAGAGTCGACGTTCAGCCCAGGCGCCAGTAGGCGCGGTCCCAGAGCACCAGCGGCTCGCCCGGCCCCCTGCCGGCCGCGGTCACCTCGCCCAGCGCGATCTCGTGGTCGCCGGCCGGGAGCAGGTCGCGGAGGGCGCACTCGAACCACGCGACGCAGCCGCGCACGACCGGCAGGCCGCTCTCGCCCAGGTCGTGGGGCACGTCGAGCCACGCCGGGCCGACCAGCGGCGCCCGGCCCGCGAAGCGCTCCGCCACGAACTCCTGGCTCCGCTCGAGCACGCTCACGGCGTAGCGGCCTGACGCGGCGACCGCGTCGCGGGTCCTGGTGAAGCGGTCGAGGCAGACCAGCACCAGCGGCGGCTCCAGCGAGGCCGACGTGAAGCTGCTGGCGGTCAGCCCGCGGAAGCCCGCATCGTCCCGAGCGCTGACCACCACCACGCCCGCGGGGACCGCCGCCATCGCCGCCTTGAACTCGTCCAGCACGGCACAGCAGCGTAGCGCG
>DASYBH010000153.1:0-4647 GCA_036500885.1 Candidatus Dormiibacterota bacterium | reverse complement strand
ACCTCCCGCTCGCGCTCGGTCAGCGGGTCGAGGCTGGGTGCGGCGGCCGGTCGCGGCGCGGGTCGGCCGGCGAGCTCGCCGATCACCCGGCGGGTGACCGTCGGCGAGAGGAGCGACTCGCCCCTGGCGACCACGCGGACGGCGCGCAGGATGTCGGCCGGCTCCGAGTCCTTGATGAGGAAGCCGCTGGCGCCTGCCCGCAGCGCCTCGAAGACGTACTCGTCGAGCTCGAACGTGGTCAGCACGACGACCCTGGTCGCGGTCAGCGCCGGGTCGGCGGCGATGATGCGGAGCGCCTCCAGTCCATCCATGACCGGCATCCGAACGTCCATCAGCACCACGTCGGGGTGAGCTTCCCTGACGAGGGCCAGCGCGCGCACGCCGTCCGGAGCCTCGCCGACCAGCTCGAGGTCGTCCTCCGATTCGAGCAGGACGCGCAGGCCCAGCCGGACCAGCGCCTGGTCGTCGGCGACCGCGACCCGGATCACTGGCGGCGGCCGCCGCTGGGCAGGCGGGCCAGCACGCGGAACCCGCCCTCGGGGCGCGGCCCGACCTCCAGCGTCCCATGGACGGCCGCCGCCCGCTCGCGCATGCCGGCGATGCCGTGGCCCTTGCCGTTCCCGTTGGTCCTGCCGTCGAGACGCGCCCGGCCGTCGTCCGTCACCTCCAGCACGACCTGCCGGGGCTCGTAGGTGACCCGCACCGTGGCGCTGGCCGGGCCGGCGTGGCGCGCGACGTTGGTCAGGGACTCCTGGACGATGCGGTAGGCCGCCAGGTCCACCGCGGCGGGCAGGTCTGTCGGGCGGCCGGTGACCACCACCTCGACTGGCAGGCCGCCCTCGGCCATCGCCGCGGCAACGGTCTCGACCTGGTGGAGACCCGGCGCGGGGCGCCGCGATTTGTCCGAGTCCGCCTCGTCCTGCCGGCGGAACACCGCCAGGGTGCTGCGCAGCTCCTCCAGCGCGTCCTTGCTGGTCTGCTTGACCGCCTCCAGCGCCACGCGCGCCTGCTCCGGGCGCCGCTCGACGACGTGCAGCGCGATGCCGGCCTGCATGTTGATGACCGCCAGGCCGTGGCCGACCACGTCGTGCACGTCTCGCGCGATGCGCAGCCGCTCCTCGTACACCAGCCGCCGCGCCTCCTCCTCACGGGACCGGCGGGTCATGTCCTGGCGCGCCCGCAGGCCCACCCCGACCGCCCAGGGCACCAGGAGCCAGCCGTGCCAGGCGACCATCGCGGCAACACCGGCCACCACGTTGGCACGGTCGATGCCAGGCACCTGCAGGAGCACCAGCACCACGATCGCAAGCAGCGCGGCAGGCAGGGAGCGCCGCATGGGGAGCTGCATGCTCACGGTGGCGAACACGAGGATGGGCGCGAACATGATCGGTCCGTACGCGTAGCCGATCGCATGGTAGAGGCCTGTTGCGAGGACCGCGCCCGCCAGCGCAGTCAGCGGAGCCGCGCGACGCGCCGCCAACGCCGCCGTGGCCAGGACCAGGAGAGCGTACGCCACCGCGTCCGGCGGACGCCGCGACGATGCCTGGAATGCCGCCGCTTGCTCCGTCCCGATCACCATCACCACGCCGAGCGCCAGGGCGAGCAGCGCGTCCACCGCCAGGGTTCGGCCGGCCGGCCGGTTGAGCAGGCCCATCAGCAGGACGATACCCCCCGCCGCTGAACCCGGCGTCCGCCGTGGCGCGCAGCGGGCGTACGCAGATCGACGTACTCGGCGCGCCGTGAGCGCTGGTAGGCTCACGGAGACACCGCTCCCCCCCTCCCCCTGACGCCGGGGGTCAGGGGGGCAAGTCGTCTTCCTTTCCCCCTCCCCTGACGCCGGGGTCAGGGGGGCAAGTCGTCTTCCTTCTGGAGGTGGATGGGCGGTGTGTGCAGACGAAGCTGCCGGCATTGGGGTCGACGTCCGGGCGCTCCTGCCGGACGGCGTGCGGGACAACGTGCTGCGCGTGTTCGGGGACCGCGGGCGCGACTGGGTCGAAGCGCTGCCCGGCGTCGTGGCCGACCTGGTCGAGCGATGGGAGCTGCGGCTCGCCGCGCCCCGCGCCTACGGGGGTGGCACCCATTCCCTGGTGCTGCCGGTGATCCGCGCCGGCGGCGTCCCGGCCGTCCTCAAGGTGCCGGTGCGTGACGACGAGAACCGCGACGAGGCCGCGGCCCTGCGCTGCTACGCGGGCGACGGCGCCGTCCTGCTGTACGAGGCGGACGCGGAGTCCGGGGCGCTGCTGCTGGAGCGGCTGGAGCGGCTGGCGCGCTGCGCGGCGCTGATCGACCACCCGGACCGTGAGATGGCTATCGACGTGGCCTGCGCGCTGCTGCGCCGCCTTCGCCGGCCGCCGCCTGCGGGCCACCCGTTCCCGCTCGTCCGTGACCTCGTTCTCCGCTGGTCGGAGGCGATCCCCACCCTGTGGGCCAACGGCGATCAGCCACTGACCGCCCCGCTGGAGCGCGAGACGATGGCGGCGCTCGACGCCCTCGGCGAACCGGATGGCGCGGAGGTGCTCGTCAACCGCGACGCCCACCTGGGCAACATCATCGGAGCGCAGCGCGAGCCGTGGCTGCTGATCGACCCGAAGCCCCTCGTGGGCGAGCCCGCCTTCGACGGCGGCTGGCTGCTCATCGACCTGCTGCGCGCACCCACGCCGGGGGCCGCCGGACGCCTGGCGCACCGGGTCGGCGCCGGGCTCGGCGTGGAGCCGGACCGGGTGCGCATGTGGGCGCTCCTGCGCGTCATCGAGAACGTGCTCTGGGACATCCAGCTCGGCGCCGATCCCGCGGAGTCCCTCGAGCTGGCAGCCGCGCTCGCCGGGGCCACCTGAGGCGCGATCGTTACTCCAGCTCCACCTCGACGTCCGGGCCCATTGCCTCCCGGACGACGTCGCCTGGAAAGCCCCGGCGCAGCAGGCGGCCCGCGACGACGCGCCGGTCGACGCGCGCGGCCGTGGCCCGGGTCGCCAGCCGTCGGGCCGCCTCGACCACCTGCTCCCGGCCGACAGTGGCGACCGCCTCGCGGACCACCTCCCGGTCCACGCCCTTGGCGGCCAGCTCGGCGGCGATGAGCGCCGGACCGCGGCTGTGCACGCGCTGCGCGGTCAGGCCCCGAGCGAAGGCCGCGTCGTCCAGGTAGCCGAGGGCGCGTACCCGCACGATCGCGCGATCGATCTCGTCCGGCGGGCAGCGCCGCCGGCTGAGCTTTCGCCTCAGCTCCAGCTCGCTGTGGGCGCGCAGCGCCAGCAGCCGGAGCGCGACCTCGAACGCGTCGGGGGGCGCTGCCTCGCTATTCCTCGACGCCGGCACCCGTACGGACCTTCGCCGCCGTCTCCAGCCGGGCGCTGGCCTGGCCGGCGGCCTTCTCGCGCACCGCGGTCTCGATCTCGTTCGCCAGGGTCGGGTTCTCGCGCAGGAAGTTGCGGACGTTCTCGCGGCCCTGGCCGAGGCGGGTGGCGCCGTACGACATCCAGGTGCCGCTCTTCTCCACGATCCCGAACTCGACGGCGGAGTCGATCAGCGCCCCCTCGCGTGAGATCCCCTCGTTGAAGAGGATGTCGAACTCCGCGGTGCGGAACGGCGGGGCCACCTTGTTCTTGACCACCTTGACCTTGACGCGCGCCCCGATGCTCTCCAGCCCGGACTTGATGACCTCGACCTTGCGGATGTCCAGCCGTACCGACGAGTAGAACTTGAGCGCCCGGCCGCCGGGCTGGGTCTCGGGGTTGCCGAACATGATCCCGACCTTCTCGCGGAGCTGGTTCAGGAAGATCACGGTGGAGTTGGACTTGGAGATCGCGGCGGTGAGCTTGCGCATCGCCTGCGACATCAGGCGGGCCTGGAGGCCGACGTGGCTGTCGCCCATCTCGCCCTCGATCTCGGCCTTCGGCACGAGGGCCGCCACGGAGTCGATGACGATCACGTCGACCGCGCTGCTGCGGACCAGGACCTCGACGATGTCGAGCGCCTGCTCGCCGGTGTCCGGCTGGCTGATCAGCAGCTCGTCGATGTTGACGCCGATGCGGGAGGCGTAGATCGGGTCGAGGGCGTGCTCGGCATCGACGAACGCCGCCACCCCGCCGAGCTTCTGGGCCTCGGCAACCACGTGGAGGGCGAGGGTGGTCTTGCCGGCCGACTCGGGTCCGTAGATCTCGACGACACGACCACGCGGTACGCCCCCGACGCCGAGGGCGAGGTCGAGCGGCAGCGATCCGCTGGGGATCACGGTGACCTCGCGCTGTGCCGCCTGCTCGCCGAGCTTCATGATCGAGCCCTTTCCGTAGCTGCGCTCGATGTGCTGGATCGCGGTGCTGAGTGCCTTTTCCTTTTCCACGGTTCCTCCTGCCGGTGCGCCGGGGCTGCGTTGCGTGTGCGAATGTGAGTCTGGACTCCTGCCGGCTCGGGGGTCAAAACCCTTTACAGGGCACGCGGCCCCGGTGGGATGACAAACGGAGTGGGTAGATTGTACGAACGGGCGTTCGCGGAGTCAAGCATCACCTTTAGTGGAGTGAGGGACGATCGCCGAGTACGATGGCCGTCGAGACTACCTTAGTTGGTATGACAATCCTCTCCGACGCCGCCCGGCGGGCGATCGAGGCGCCCCGGCTGGCGCACCTGACGACGCTGAATCCCGATGGCAGCCCG
>DASYBH010000152.1:0-5272 GCA_036500885.1 Candidatus Dormiibacterota bacterium | reverse complement strand
TCGGCGACGACCGCGCTGATCCAGGCCGGACCGCGCATGGTCGATCCCCCCGTGATCCAGAAGGGCGGCCTGACGGGCGACGGCTCGGGCCTCCGCAAGGCAGCGCTGACCGCCGGCGC
Organism: Candidatus Dormiibacterota bacterium; assembly: GCA_036500885.1. Taxonomy (GTDB): domain Bacteria; phylum Chloroflexota; class Dormibacteria; order Dormibacterales; family Dormibacteraceae; genus CF-161. The sequence continues at coordinate 5,153 of DASYBH010000152.1, read as the reverse complement.
CGTGCTCGCGCTCGGCGCGGGGTACCTGTTCCTGCTCGGATGGCTGGACAAGACGCTGCGCGACCCGCGTGACATCGAGCGACGGTTCAAGCTGCCGGTCGTGACCACGATTCCTGAGCTCCAGCCGTCGGAGCGGTTCTGACAGCGTGGACGATAGGAGAGATTTCGGAGTGCAGCTGCCAGTCAAGGACCTGCTCCAGTCGCTCGACGACGCGCTGCAGCCGCGTCGCCCGGCGCCCGGCTTCGCCACCCGCCCGGTGGAGATCGCCAAGCCGGTGGTGCTGCCACCGTGGTTCATCGACCGCTGCCGGCGCGCCTATCTGTCCGTCCCGTTCGAGGGCGACAGCCGTGTCGTGGGCATCACGAGCTCCTTCCGTGGCGAGGGACGGTCGTCGGTCGCGATCGGCATCGCGACGGCGCTCGCCGCGGACACCCGCGAGCAGACGCTGCTGCTGGAGTGCGACGTCGAGCGGCCCTCGTTCTGCGACTTCTTCGGCCTGGTCAACGGGCGCGGTCTCAGCGAGTGGCTGGACGGCACCGCGCCGCTGGCGATGGTTCGGATGCCGTACCTGCCGCACATGCTGATGCTGCCGGCCGGCAGTCCTCATCCCGACCCCGCCCGGCTTCTCTACCAGATGAACGAGTTCAACTTCGTCGGCGAGCTGAAGGAACGGTTCCGCAACATCGTGATCGACCTGCCCTCCATGCTCGACGTCGCGTACAGCTCGCTGGCCGCGCGCCTGCCCGAGCACCTCCTGGTGGTGGTGCGCCACGGCATGACGCAGATCGACGACCTGGAGAAGCTCATCTTCCTGCTGGGCAACGAGCGCATCAGCGGGATCGTGCTGAACGGGACCAACTTCACCACGCCCGAGTGGCTGCGCCGTCTGCTCTGACGGCTGAGCTCCTCCGGCGGGAGGCATGAGCGCCCGATGCCGTACACACTGCTCGTGGTGTTCGCCTTCGTCGCCGCCATCCTCCTCAAGTGGCGGCCGACCCCGGCGACCTACTTGACGCTCGCGCTGGGCGCCGTCGCGGCCACCATGTACTTCCTGCGATGATCACCTGGCAGGTCGTCGTCGTCCTGATCGGGGTCGCGGCCCTCTTCCCGATCGTCTGGCGACGCCCGGCGTTCGCGATCTACGTCGTGGCCGGCGCGGCCGTGGTGCTCGAGAACTTCCCTCTCCGCTTCCCCGATTCGCTGACCGACACGATCCCGTTCTTCACGAACCTCAACAACAGCGCCGGCCTGCCGGTGTCCATCAACCCCGCCGAGCTCGTGATGGCGTTCGGCCTGCTCGCCTGGCTATTCAGCTCGGCGCTGCAGGACGGACCGCGGGCGCCGGCCGGGCCGATCCGGCGTCCGTACATCGCCTTCATGGCCGTCGTGGTCATCGCGGAGCTGCACGGCGTGCTGAGCGGCGCGAACTTCAACATCACGCTCTGGGAGCTGCGGCCCCAGGTCTACGGGTTCATCCTCTTCGTTCTGACCGCCAGCCTGGTCCGCGAGCGACGCGACGTCGTGGCGATCGCGGGCATCTTCATGGCCGGCGTGGCGCTCAAGGGCCTGGTCGGCTTCTACCGGTACTTCATCACCCTCCACGGTGACCTCGGCGGCCGCGAGAACATCCTCGGCCACGAGGACTCCTACTTCCTGATGCTCTTCCTGGTCGCGGTGGTCTGCGCGCTGATCTGGGTCCGCCGGCGCCAGCTGATGATCCTGCTGCTGATGGGCACGCCACTGGTCGCGCTGACCCTGCTGGAGAACCGGCGCCGCGTCGCCATGCTGGCGGTGTGGGCGTCGCTCCTGGTCGTCGTCGCGCTCGCGATCTGGTTCGAGCCCAGGCTCCGCAAGAACGTGATAATCGTGTCGGCGATCGTGGGGGCGGTCTTCGCGGTCTTCGTCGCGGCGTTCTGGAACACGGGCGACGGCCTGGTCGGCCAGATCGTGCGGCCGGTGCGCACCGTCATGGGTCAGGTCGACCAGCGGGACTACCTCTCGGACCTCTACCGCATCAACGAGAACGCAGACCTCAAGTTCACCTACCAGACCAGTCCTCTGATCGGGACCGGCTTCGGCATTCCCATGCTCGTCCCGTTCCCGCTGGCCGACATCTCGCAGCAGGACCCGTTCTGGCAGATCATCACCCACAACTCGATCCTCTGGATCGCCATGCGCATGGGCATCATGGGCATGGCGGTGTTCTGGGCGCTGATCGGGATGATCGTCATCGAGGGGGTGCGGGTCGTGCGCGCGCAGGAGGACCCGCTGCTGCGCGCCGTGGCCGTCTTCGCGCTGGCCGCCGTGGTCGGCGAGCTGGTCATGGCGTACGGCGACAAGCAGCTCGAGGCCTACCGCAACATGATCTTCTTCGGCACGATGGTCGGGCTCATCGACGCGATCCCAAGGCTCCGACCCGTGACGGTCACCGCTCCGCAGGCGGCAGAGACGCCCGCGCCCAGCGGCCGGATCGCCAGGACGCCGGCGCCCGCGCTCACGCCGATGGCCCGGCGCCGGGTCCCGTAGAGGGCAAGGGGGGGCAGGCCCCCCCTTCCGGAACCCCCCCTCTTTTCGGGACGTTTGGGGGGCCTCCGGCCCAGCACTTCGCGTCTGTAGTCGGGGGCTGGGTGATCTCGGGAAGATGCACTCGGACACTTGGGCAAAGCCCTCGCTTCCGGCCACCCTGGGACTCTGTCGGAGTTTCGGGATAGCCCCGGGGAGCCCGCGGGACATGCGCCCAACCGGGCGCCCGTCCCGCCGATGGTCGCCGCCCACCCCCGCCGACAGAATGGGCGGTACACAAGTGATGCCCAACGAACTGCAAGGTGCCACCGTCTTCATCACCGGAGGGGCCGGATTCATCGGCTCCCACATCGTCGACCAGCTCCTCGCAGCCGGCGTGGCGCGCGTGCGGGTGGTGGACGACCTCGTGCGCGGCCGCCGCGAGAACCTGGCGGCGGCCGAGGCGACCGGGCGGATCGAGCTGCACGTGGGGGACATCCGCGACGCAGCCCTGGTCGACCGGCTGACCGCGGGCGCCGACCTCGTGTTCCACCAGGCCGCGCTGCGCATCACGCACTGCGCAGAGGAGCCCGTGCGCGCGGTCGAGGTCATGGTCAACGGCACCCAGCACGTGCTGGAGGCCGCCAGGAGGCACCGCGTGCGGAAGGTGCTGGCCGCCTCCAGCGCCTCCGTCTACGGCGAGCCCAGCCGCCTGCCGATGGACGAGGACCATCCCTTCAACAACCGCACCCTCTACGGCGCCGCCAAGATCGCCAACGAGCAGATGCTCGCCGCCTACGCCGAGATGTACGGCCTGCGATACGTCATGCTGCGGCCCTTCAACGTCTACGGGCCCCGCATGGACGTGCACGGCGTCTACACGGAGGTGATGATCCGCTGGCTGGACCGCCTGACGCGGGCCGAGCCGCCGGTCATCTTCGGCGACGGGACGCAGACGATGGACTTCGTGCACGTCGAGGACGTGGCTCGCGCGTACGTGCTGGCCGCGGTCTCCGACGCCACCGACGTCGTGCTCAACTGCGGCACCGGCATCGAGACGAGCCTGGCCGAGCTCAGCCGGCTGCTCTGCGCCGCTGCGGACCACCCCGAGCTGGACCCGGTCTTCGAGCCGCCGCGCAAGGTCAACCCGGTCAGCCGCCGGCGCGCCGGCGTCGAGCGCGCCGCCGAGGTCATCGGCTTCCGGGCGGAGACCGGCCTGCCGGAGGGCCTGGCCGGCCTGGTGACGTGGTACGGGACGGTCGCCGCGGCCGTCGCGGCGCGGTGATCCCCATCACCCGGCCGAGCCTCGGCCAGGAGGAGGCGGACGCAGCCGGCAGGGCCATCCTCTCCGGCTGGCTCTCGCAGGGCCCGCGCGTCCAGGAGTTCGAGGAGGCGGTGGCCGCCTACGTGGGCGCCCCGCACGCAGTCGCCACCAGCAACTGCACGACCGCGCTGCACCTGGCGCTGCTGGCGGCCGGCGTGCGCCCGGGCGACGAGGTGATCTGCCCGTCGTTCACGTTCATCGCCACGGCGAACGCGATCCTCTACGCCGGCGCCGAGCCGGTGTTCGTGGACATCGACCGCGCCACCTACAACATCGACCCCAGCCGCGTCGAGGCCGCGATCACCGGCCGCACCCGCGCCATCGTGCCGGTCGATCAGATCGGCCTGGCCGCCGACATCCCCGCCATCCTCGACATCGCGCGTCACCACGGCCTGACCGTGGTGGAGGATGCCGCCCCCAGCCTGGGCGCCGCCGTCGCCGGCGCCCGGCTGGGGAGCCTCAGCCCCTTCACCTGCTTCAGCTTCCACCCGCGGAAGAGCATCACCACGGGCGAGGGCGGCATGATCACGACCGCCGACGCCGGTGCCGCCGCGCGCCTGCGCCGGCTGCGGTCGCACGGCGCGTCGACCTCCGACCTCGCCCGTCACCGCTCGGGCACCATCAACTTCGAGGAGTACGGCGAGCTCGGCTTCAACTACCGGATGAGCGACGTGCAGGCCGCGATCGGCGTGGTGCAGATGGGCCGCCTGGACGGCATCCTCACCGAGCGCCGGCGCCTCGCCCTGCGGTACACGGAGGCCCTGAGCCGTCTCGAGGGCGTCGAGCCGCCGTACGAGGCGCCCGGACGCCCGCACACCTTCCAGTCGTACTGCGCGCGGCTGCCGTCCGGTACGCGGGCCCGCGTGATGGCCGACCTGGCCGCGGCCGGCATCGCCAGCCGGCGCGGCGTGATGGCGATCCACCTGGAGCCGTTCTACCGGCCGCGCGTACCCGACCTCTCGCTGCCCGAGACCGAGCGGGCGGCCGCGGACACGCTGCTGTTGCCGCTCTACGCCGGCATGACCGAGACCGAGCAGGACCAGGTGATGGAGGCGCTCGCGACCAGCCTGCGAGCCTGCAGAGCCTCGATCACCGCGTGAACCCGCTGAAGGTCGCCGCCCGGCGCGTCGGGCTGCGCCGGGAGCACGTGCGATCGGCCCGCGTCATGGTGGTGCGCCGCGCGCTGTCGAACTGGCCCCGGCGGCGACCGCCGGCCGTAGCCGGTCGCATCCTCTGCTACCACGGCGTCGGCACGCCCGCGTGGGGCTACAACGACATCACGCCCGCCCAGCTCCGCCGGCAGCTGGAGCTGGCCATGCGGAGGGG
>DASYBH010000151.1:0-19060 GCA_036500885.1 Candidatus Dormiibacterota bacterium | reverse complement strand
CCCGGCCCCACGCCGGCGAGGTGGCCGCGCTCATCCGGATGCCGCTGGCGGACTTCTTCGCCGGGCGTGTGCCCTACCGGGCGGTCGAGTTCTCGCCTGGCCGCCTGTCGCCCATATTCGACTTCGAGGTCGGCTCGATGTACGGGGCGAGCGCCCACGTGCTGGAGGAGCTGCTGCGCGCGTACGCGGACGTCAGTGGTGTGGCGTACCCGAAGCCCGAGCTGACGGACCGCATCCCATGGCTGTGAGCCCCAAGTAGGTGGCCACAAGTTGCGGAAGCGATCTGGGGCGCCCGCGATCTGTCCGAGTGAGTTGAAGCACGGAGCCACGAAGAGCACGGAGACGCACGGAGGGGTCGGCAACATGTTCCGCGGTGAGCGCCCAGAGCGTACAGGCGTGATCTGGGCAGGGAGCGTCGGGAGCCGCACCGTACCCTCCGTGCGTCTCCGTGCTCCTCCGTGCCTCCGTGCTTCAACAACTCAGACCAGATCGCACGCCCCAACCCATTCCGGACAGAACTTCACGAGATCTGCTTAGTTTCAGCCGAGCGCCCGGCGGAGGTGGGGCGCGAGATCGCCGCGGTCGGCCACCTCCACCCGCTGCATGCCAAGCCAGCCGGCCATCGAGCGCAGCTCGGCCGCCAGCCCCTCGGCGACGGCCGCCGGCGCGTGGCCGTCCTGGGACCAGGTGGCCTGGGCGCGCAGCACCCCGGCCGCCCGGTCGGCCTTGAGATCGACCCGGGCGACCAGCGTGTCGCCCAGCAGGAAGGGCAGCACGTAGTAGCCATGCACCCGCCGCTCGGCCGGCACGTAGATCTCGAGCCGGAACTGCATGCCGAAGAGCCGCTCGGTCCGGTCGCGCTCCCAGACCAGCGAGTCGAACGGGGACAGCAGCGCCTGCGCCTCGACCCGTCTGGGCACGCGTGCGTCCCGCTCGAGATAGGCCCGCTGCCGCCAGCCCTCCACGTTGAGCGGCTGCAGCTCGCCCGACTCGACGAGCTCCGCGACCCGGGCCCTGGCCTCGGCCACGCCGAGCCGGAAGTAGTCGCGCAGATCGCGTTCGGTCGCCACGCCGAGTGCGCGCGCCGCGATCCGCACCAGCTCGCGCTGGGCGTCCGTCTCGGACGGCGTCGGCGCGCCGAGCACCGCCGCCGGCAGCACGCGCTCGGGAAGGTCGTACAGCCGCTCGAAGCCGCGCCGGCCGGCCGAGGTGACGCGGCCCGACCAGAAGTGCCACTCCAGCGCCCGCTTGGCGTCGTGCCAGTCCCACCACGGGCCCGAGCGGCGCGGCCGCTCCTCCTCGAGCTCGCTGGCCGCGATCGGGCCCCTGGCGCGAACCTCCTCCAGCACGGCCTCGACGTAGCCCGGCCGGTCGCGCTGGATCCGGCGCATGCCGCCCCAGGCCTCGTTCGCGGCACGCGCCATGCGCCAGCGGAACAGCGGCTGCGACGCGACCGGCAGCAGCGACGCCTCGTGGCCCCAGTACTCGAACAGCTCCCGCGGCTCGCGGTAGGCCGCGCGCTCCAGCAGAGCGGCCGGATACGGACCGAGCCGGCTGAACAGCGGCAGGTAGTGGGATCGGACCAGCACGTTGACCGAGTCGATCTGCAGCGCGCCGACCCGACCGAGGACGCGCCGGAGCGCGCGCCTGTCGGGAACGCCCAGTGGCCGGGCATCGGTGAACCCCTGTGCGGCCAGCGCGATGCGCCGCGCCTGCGCGGCCGACAGATCGCCCCGGCCCACCACCCGCGCCAGCCGCTAGCCGTCCGACTCGCTGATCTGCTTCAGGTGATCCTCGACATGGCCCACCAGCAGCTGGTCGATCAGGAGCAGGAGGTCGGACTCCCGATCGCCCTGCGCCGAGCGGAAGACGACCCGGCGGTCCAGGTCGGCCTCGCGCAGGTCCGCGAGCATCGCCTGCAGGGCGAGCAGGGCGGCGTCGATCCGTCTGAGCAGCCCTGCCTCGCCGGCCTCACGACCGGAGTCGATGCCCGTGCGCCGCTGCGCGCCGCCGACCTCGTCCCGGCCCACGAACCCGGTGGTGCCATCCAGCACCGCCCGGATCTGGCCCATCCAGAAGGGCACGGCTTCGGCCACGTGACCCAGGACGTGGCCGCGGTCCCAGCGCTCACCGGTGCGCTCGTCAAGGCGCCCGAGCGGACCCCATCCGTCCGCGGGCAGCGCCGCATACTCACGTCTCGCGATCTCCACCCGCTCGCGCAGGCCGTCGATGGCAGCCATCTTCCCTCTCCTCAGACCGTGCCGAACAGCCGGTCACCGAAGTCACCGAGGCCGGGCACGATGAACGCGCGGTCGTCGAGACCCTGGTCCAATGCCGCCGTGTGGACGTGGACGTTCGGGTGCCGGGCCTCCAGCGTCCGCATGCCCTCCGGCGCGGCGACGATGCAGATCATCCGCGTGCCGACTCCACCAGCCGCCTCGATCAGGTCGACGGCCTGGACGGCGGAACCTCCCGTGGCCAGCATCGGATCGAGCAGCAGCGGCACCTTTCCGGCCAGCGGGGGCAGCTTCTCGTAGTAGATCCGCGCCACCGCGGTGTGTTCGTTCCTCTCCAGGCCGATGTAGCCGACGCTCACCCGCGGCAGCAGCTCCAGGACCGGACCGAGCAGGCCGAGTCCGGCGCGCAGGACGGGAATCGCGACGACCTCCTGGGCCACCACACTCGAGGGCGCGTCCGACAGGGGCGTGCGCACGCTGCCCTCGCGCACGGGCAGGTCGCGCGTCGCCTCGTAGAGCAGGAACGTGATCGCCTGGCGCGCCAGCGCGCGGAACTCCGCCGGCGGAGTGGCCTGGTCGCGCAGACCGGCCAGGCAGTGCTGGACGACCGGATGGGCGCTAACGTGGAGCGGCACGGTCCCGCTCGATCAGTCGCCGGACCGCGTCCACCGCGACGGCGAGGAGCCGGTCCATGGCCGAGGCGTCCAGGTGGTGGATCTCGCCGGCGCCCAGCTCGTCCACGCAGAGCAGGATGACGCCGGAGCGCCAGCCGCGCAGCGCGCTGATGATCAGCATCGTGGACGACTCCATGTCGTTGGCGACCACGCCCGCTCGCGCCCACATCTCCAGTTCGGCCCGGAGCTCGGCCGGCCGGGGCAGGCGCTCCGGCGTCAGGTCGGCGTAGAGCGCGTCCACGCTGCGGATCACGCCCAGGTGATGCTTCACGCCGGCCGCCCGCGCCGCCTCCGTGCAGGCGGCGACCACGTCGTGCGAGCAGATCGCGGGATACTCCCTGGGCACGTACGCGTCCGGCGTGCCCTCGCTGCGGACGGCGCCGGTGGCGACGACCAGGTCGCCCAACCGGATGCCCGGCTGGGCCGCGCCGCACGTGCCCACCCGGAGGAAGGTGTGCACGCCCAGTTCGCCGAGCTCCTCCACGGCGATCGCCATCGAGGGGCCGCCGATGCCGCTGGAGCAGGTCGAGACCGGGGTGTCGCCGATCCGGCCGGTGAAGGTGCGGAACTCGCGCGACCACGCGCGCTCCTCCGCGTCCTCCAGGTGGCGCGCGATCAGCGCGGTCCGGAACGGGTCGCCCGGGACCAGCGCGTACTGGCCGACCTCGCCGGCGGCAAGTCCGACGTGGTACTTCCGCTCCTCGCTCACCTCGTGGGCCACGGCGGAGAAGTGTATCTGCCCGAGCCCACCTCCCCTCGGACGGGCCCGTCAGCGGGGGATGGTCAGCTCCCTCTCGTTGCCGCCGAAGTTATCCTCGAGGAAGCGCTCGTTCGCCAGGAGGTTGTCGACCCGCTGCTTGCGAACGCTCTCGGCGATCTCGTCGAGCTTCGCCTCCAGCAGGTCCAGCTGGTTGTGGAGCATCTGGAGCGGCGTCCGCCCGTCCGCGGTCGCGGTGTTGACCGACCACGAGGGCACCTCCAGGTAGGCGTTCACCGTCGTCGGCAGGTAGTCCGACGCCGTCTGCTGCACGACGTAGAGGTCACGCGACCCGATCGGGAAGCGGTCGGGATGCTGGCCCAGCACCGCGGCCTTGCGCCGGATGCGATCGACCTGCTTCTCGACGTCGGCCGGCAGGCCCTTCAGGTTCACGACCGGCTGCGGCGGGGGAGCGATCGACGGCACCGGTGGCGGAGGCGGTTGCTGGGGCAGTGGCGCCGGCGGCGCCTGCTGCTCCATCACGGCCGCCCACTTCTGCCGGTAGCGCGCCCGGCGATTCCGCCGGCGCCGCCGGCCGCCGAGCACCAGCCACAGCCCGGCCCACATCATCAGCCCGAAGACGATCCAGGAAGCCGCGCCTCCCGCCAGCGCCACCAGGCCGACGAGGAACAGGATCAACACCGGAATCATCATCTGACCGTTCCCTCTCGCCGCGGACCTCGGTTCATCGCCATCCCCAGTTCCTTGCGATTATGGATGTTCTCGCATCAATTCTGAAGGGTCGCGCCATCCATTCTCGCAACTTTCGCTGTTCCAGACAACGCCGTCGGTGTCGCGTTCGTTCATGGCGTCTCACGTGACCTGGGCACGCTGAGCCCGTCCTCAGGCCGTCCGAATCGCTCCTCCAGGAAGATGCCGTTGGCCAGGAGGCGGTCGGAGTCGCGCTGATGGACGGCGTCCGCGATCTCGTCCATCTTGGCGCCCAGCACGTCCAGCTGCTCCTGCATGACCCGGAGAGGGGTCTTGCCCTCCTTGACCACGTGCCCGGTCGCGTAGCTGGCGGGCAGCGCGAGGTAGGCCTCGATCGTGGTCGGGAGGTAGTCGACCGCCATCCGGCGCAGGACGTACAGGTCCTGCGATCCGGGTGGGAACTGGGCCGCGTGGGGCAGGAGCTCCAGGATCTCCCGGCGGATCGCCGCGACCTTGGTCTGCGCGTCGGCCGGCATGCGGCCGTGGGTCATCTGGTAGGCGTGGTCGAGCGAACGCCGGATCTCCTGAGGGTCGAACGCGTCCTTCGCCACCTTCGGCCTTCGGCGGGGGCCGACCAGCGCCCCGAGGGTGTACAGCCCGGCCACCACGACGATCCAGACCGGGAACGGGCCCAGCAGGCCGAACCCGTGCAGCACCACCCCAACCAGCGCGACGGCGCAGCCGATGAGGTTCTTGGCGCTGACGAGGTAGCGAAGGAACCGCGTCAGGGCTGGTTCCCTCCGGGCAGCGCCAGCTCGTCGCCGGTGCCGCGCGTCAGCGATGCCGCGTGCGCCTGGCCGATCTCGGCGGTCCTGGCCCGCTCGACGTACGCCTGGGCCTTCTGGACCTCGTTGGAGAGCGTGTTCACCGTCGTGCGCATGTTGTCGAGAGCCTGGACCTTGAACTTGTCGACCATGTCCATCGTGGCGTAGATGTTGTTGAACGCCGTCTGCAGCTTCTGCACGTCGAGGGTGGCGCTCGCCGCCTGGTTGTAGATCAGGCCGGTCTGCTCGCGCAGCATCGTCGAGGTGGACTCGATCAGGTTGCTGGTGGTCGTGTTCAGCGCCGTGATCTGGTCCAGCACGAGCCTCTGGTTGGTGAGCGCCTGGGCCACGATCACCGCGGTGCGCAGCGCCGAGATGGTCGTCGTGGTGGCCCGGTCGACGCCCTTGATCAGCTCCTGGTTGTTCTTGCGGACCAGGTCCAGCGCCAGGTAGCCCTGCATGTTGACGGCGAGCTGCGTGAGCACGTCCTGGCGCTTCTGGCGCACGTAGAAGAGGACGTCCTCCTGCAGTCCCTTCGCCTTCTCGGCGTCGGCGAGCTCGAGCGTTCGCACCCTTGCCTCCAGCGCCTCGTCGAGCTTGGCCGCCATGTAGGAGTACTGCTCGAGGCGGCCCTTCATCTGCCAGAGGTTGACCTTCTCCTGCTCGATGGCCGCGTTGTCGCGCTGCAGCTCCTCCTGGCCGCGGTAGAGCGCCTGGATGATGGCGTCCAGGTTCTTCTGGGCCGACTGATACTTGCTGAAGTAGTCGCGCATGCGGTTGCCGAAGGGGAGCCGCGCCAGGAGCCCGTGGCCACCAGCCAGGCCCTGCCGGGTCGGATCGAGGTCCTCGACCTGCCGGCGAAGCTGCACCAGCGACGTGGAGACGTGGGAGCCGCCCCCCAGCGGGCCGCGCTCCATCGCCGACGCGGGGCGGTCGAGGAAGCGGTTCGACACGTCCGCCGAGCGGCGGATCTCCTGGTTCCCCATCTGGCTGACCGACTCGACCTTGCGCTGGAAGTCGGGAGAGTGCGGGTCCATGGCGACCAGCCCCTCCACGAACGCATTGACGGCCTGGTCGATCTGCTTTGCGGTGGCCTCGTCCACCCTGGTGGACACCGCGGCCTGCTGTGTGGTCACCGCCGGCACCGCGGCAGGCGGCGTCAGGACCAGCGCGGGGGCCTCCTCCGCCTGGGACCCTGCCGGCTGCGGGGCGGCCGCGGAGGGCGTTTGGTCGGTCATGTAGTCGCTCCTTTGGATAGCGGTTCAAAGTTGATCGTTACCAGGGCCACGCTGCGGTAAACGCCCGAGGCGGCCCGCCTGGTCCCCATCCCGGTCACGGCGCCGCGTCCACGCCGTTGCGATCGACCCTGTGGTGTACGTGCGGACCGGCCTCGACGGGCCTGCTGGAGAGCCGCCATGCCGCATCCAGGCGGGGCAGCGCGCGGCGGGCCGTGGCCTCGGAGACGGCATGGACGTGCACCAGCGGGTCGCCACGACGCACTCGAGCGCCCACCGGCGCGGCGATCTCCAGGCCGGCGCCGTGGTCGATCGGGGCGTCCTTGCGCAGGCGCCCGCCGCCCAGGTCGATCACGGCGAGGCCGCACTGGAGGGCGTCGATGCCGGTCACCCAGCCATCGCTCGGGGCCGCAACGGCCAGCTGCGCGGGATGGGCGCGGGGCGGCCGGTCGCGGTGCCCGCCCTGCGCCTCCAGCATCGCCCACAGCCGCTCCAGGCCCGAGCCGTCGCGCAGCGCCAGCTCGGGGTCGCCCTCGGCGCCCGCCAGGGCGCACATCTCCCCGGCCACCTGGAGGCTCACGTCGGCCAGGTCGCGATCTCCGCGGCCGGCGAGCACCTCGAGCGCCTCCAGCACCTCGAGCGCGTTGCCGACGCAGCGACCCAGCGGGCTCTCCATCGCCGTGACCAGCGCCACGGTCCGGCGGCCGGCGCCCTCACCGATCAGCACCATCTCGGTCGCGAGCTCGCGGGCGCGCCTCGCGTCGGCCACGAACGCCCCGCGGCCGAACTTGACGTCGAGCACGATGGCGTCCGCCCCGGAGGCCAGCTTCTTGGACATCACGCTGGCGGCGATCAGCGGTACGGCCGGCACGGTCGCGCTGGCGTCCCGGAGGGCATAGAGCGCCCGATCGGCCGGGACCATCAGGGGCGATTGGGCCGCCACCGCCAGGCCGATGCCGCGAACCTGGTCGCGGAAGCGGGCCGGCTCCAGGTCGACCGTGACGCCGGGAACCGACTCCAGCTTGTCCAGGGTGCCGCCGGTGTGCGCCAGGGCGCGGCCGCTGAGCTTCGGCACCGCCACGCCGCAGGCCGCGGCCAGGGGAGCGGCGATCAGCGTCACCTTGTCGCCCACGCCGCCCGTGGAGTGCTTGTCGACCTTGACGCCGGGGATGGAGGAGAGATCGAGGACCTCGCCCGACTCGACCATCGCCCTTGTGAGCTCGAGCGTCTCCGAGCGGGTCATTCCCCGGGTGCAGACGGCCATCAGCCAGGCGGACACCTGGTAGTCAGGAAGGGAGCCGTCGAGGCAGCCGCTGACCAGGAAGCGGATCTCCTCAGGCGGATGCTCGCCGCCGTCCCGCTTCCGGCCGATGACCTCGAGCGCGTTCACGGGCCGATGCTACCGACTCTGCTGTAAAGCGTTGCCTCGAACACTCGTTCGTCATAGCATCTGGCTCACCGGCTCCACCGGCCGCACCTTCACAAGTCAATATCGGCCCCGAGCGGCAGGCAGATGACGGGCTCAGCCGACCGCGATCGCCAGGTCCTGGCGGTCGTCCTCTTCGGGATTGCGCAGGATGTCCAGCAGGTTGGGCGCGTGCGCGACGATCACGCCGGTCGCCCCGATCGTCTCGTAGGCCTCCAGCAGTTCACGCCACACGGAGCGACCCTGCGGAGCCGGCACCCTGGCCCACAGCTCGAACGGATCGGCCGCGTCATCGGCGACGCCCAGGTCGCGCCTCAGCTCCCGGGCACGCTGGAAGTCCGCCGCCGCGTCCTCGGCGGTCGCCGCGGCGCTGACGAGCCCGTCGCCGAGCAGGGCCGCGCAGCGAAGCGCGGCCTCTCCTCCCACCGCGACGGCCGCCGTGGCGGAGGCCTGGGCCTGGGCGATCAGGATCCGCTGCCGGCCGCCGTCGCCCCGCAGCGTCCGCACCAGCTCCTCGGTGAGCCCCGCGTCGGCCTGCACGCAGAGGAGCAGGCGGTCGCGACTCAGTCGGCGCAGCGCGGTCGCCACGTCGGCCGCCAGCCCAACCGGCCACGGCGCGCCCAGCGCGACCGAGGCGCCCAGTCCGGCCCGCGTCGTGACCACGGCGACCGCGGCCAGCAGCGTCAGCGGCTCCAGCCCCGGCGGGCTCAGCCAGATGGCCGCGGCGCCGGCGGCATCGTATGCCTGGGCGTCGGCCAGGAACTCGCCGGTCGAGGCGAACTCGGTGGGCAGCTCCACGGCGACCCGCACCATCAGCCAGCCACCGGCTCGACCCACACCTTGCCGGCGGTCTCGTGGCTCAGTGTGATCTCGCGATCCGCCGTCCGCACCCGCAGGGTCCGGCCGACAGGGTCGACCTCCAACACGTCGAGCCGGGCGCCCGGCACCACGCGCCGGTCGAGCAGGTAGCGCAGCAGCGCCGGCGCCTCACGCTCGGCGACCTCCGAGATGCGGCTGACCATCGCGCCACCGCCCTCCGGGATGGTCGAGAGGCGCACCTCCTCCTCTCGAAGCTCCGCGTACCCGGGAATCGGGTTGCCATGCGGGCACGAGGTCGGCTGGCCCAACGTCTCCCACAGCCGGCGCTCGACGACATCGGACACCGCATGCTCCAACCGGGCCGCCTCCTCGTCCGCCGTGACCCAGTCCAGACCGAGCACGTCGGTCAGCCAGCGCTCCATGATCCGGTGCCGCCGGACGATCGCGGCGGCCGCCTGCCAGCCACGCTCTGTCAGCTCGATCTCCTTACGGCTGTTCAGGCGGACCATGTCGTCGCGCGTCATGCGGCGCAGGGCCACGGTCACCGTGGGCCGGCTCACGCCCAGCCAGTCGGCCAGGCGAGCGCTCCGAACGGACTCGCCCTCCGCCCGCATGTAGTAGATGGCCTCCAGGTAGCGCGCGACGACCTCAGTGGGGCCTCGACCTTCAGTGAGGGCCAGTTCCGCGGTGGTGCTCATGTCCCAGGTAATCATGGGCTTTCGAGGAAAAGACAGCCACATCGACATGAAATGATGAGCGTCGTAATGCCCGGGAACACGACCTGTGCACGGTCCTGTATGCTGCACCTGCTGAGCAGCACGGAGTCAGGATGACGATGGGGCTGGTCGGTGGCGTGGACGTGCCCGACACGGGCGGCGTAGACCGCCGCTCGGCAGGCTCCGCGTCAGCGTTGTAGCGTCGGCAGGCCAACCGGCGGCGGCTTTCTCGCGGCCCAAGGTGCTGATTCATCCCCCTGGTATGCGCACGACACGGCAGCAGCACCGTGCGTGCCCTCGATCAGTCCTGGCGAAGATGCTCGCCCTCGTGGACTAGACTGCGACCCGCTCGAGCTCCTCCTCTTCGTCGGACAGGCGCTGCGGGTCACGCCAGCGGAACAGGCGCTCCTGCACCTCGAACACCGAGTCGAGCACCTCCTGGACATGGTCGCTGTCCCGGAAGACCTCCATGCACGAGTTGGGGAGTTCTGTTAAAGAGCCCCGCATCCGCCCCCGCATGTCGCCCGGAATCATCTTGATACCGTCGCGGTTGAGTTCTTCGAGCCGCCACAGCACCCGGTCCGTGGCGTTGAGCATGCGGTAGAACGCGTAGCGCCGGTCGTTCTCGCGCCGGATCTCCTCCTCCAGCTCCTCGATCGCCAAATTGGTCTCGTCGATCATCTACACCTACCTTTCCACAACAGGAGGAACATGCCTGAAATAGACGGCCAGCCCTCCAATCCCGTCATCGGCCGCCTGCCCTCTCTTCTTGAATCGTTCGAAGACTGGGGAACGTTCCGCACGGGAGCCAGAGAGGCCGCGGTGGTGGCCATCCTCTACAGGCGGGAGCGGGCATTGTACATGCCGTTCGTGGCGCGCCGGGCGGACCTCGCGAGCCATCCGGGGCAGATCGGGCTGCCGGGCGGCCAGGTCGAGCCGGGTGAGACGGCGTGGCAGGCCGCCGCCCGGGAGGCGGAGGAGGAGATCGGCGTCCGGGCGGCGGACCTGGTTCCGCTGGGGGCCGGTCCCCCGGTCTACGCGGCCGTGACCAACTACTCGGTGGTGCCCTTCGTCGCCTGGCTTCCCGTGGCGGAGCCACGCTTCCGTCCGGACACTCGCGAGCTCGACGCGGTGCTGGAGGTGCCGCTGGCGCACCTGCTGGACGAGTCCGCCTGGCAGGCCGGGCTCGGGCCCCGCTTCGGCCGCAGCCTGCCGGTCAGCGGCGGCGTCATCTGGGGTCTGACCGCGGGCCTCCTGGCCGGACTCCTGCCCGCGATCAGCGAGGCGACCCGCTCCGAAGCAGCCTCTTGAGATCCACGGCCGGGTCAGCGAGCTGGTCCGCCGTCACCGCGATTCGCGCTTCGAGCAGCCGGCGCACGTGGCCGACCGTCCGGCCGTCGTCCGCTCCGAGCGCGGCCACGAGGCGCCCGCCGCTGGAGAAGAACGCGGTGAACGGCGGCTCGCCCAGCCGGCCCCGGACGACCATCTCGTCCCAGGGCAGGCCGGCGCCGACGTACTGCAGGTTCAGCTCGTACTGGTCGGACCAGAACCAGGGCGCCTCGGCGAACGGCTCCCCGACGCCGGCCATCGCACGGCCGGTCGCCATCCCATGCCGGTGGGCGGTCTGGTAGTGCTCGACGCGGACCGCCGTCTCGAAGAGCGGGCTCCAGAAGCGCGCGCAGTCGCCGGCCGCGAAGATGTCGGGCGCGCTCGTGCGGCCGTACTCGTCCACGACGATCCCGCGCTCGCACGAGATGCCGGCCTCCGCAGCCAGCTCGACGTTCGGCTCGGTCCCCACCCCGACCAGCGCGTCCGCACCCAACGACGGCAGCTCGCGCGCTCCGGTGCGCAGATCCACCCCCTGCGCCCGATGGAGCTCGCCGAGCCAGCCGCCCAACTCGACGCCGAGCACCCTGAGCAGCGGCTGTTCCAGCGCCTCGTACACGGTCACCTGGAGACCTCGCTGCCGAGCCACCGCCGCCACCTCGCAGCCGATGAACCCCGCCCCCACGACCTCCAGCGGACCGCCCTGGTCGAGCTGGTCCCGCAGCCGGTCGGCGTCGCCCAGCTCGCGCAGGTAGAGGCGCTCCTCGTGTCCGGCGAGGCGGCGCGGCCGAGCGCCGGTCGCGATCAGCAGCTGGGCGTAATCGATGCGGTCACCGCCCCCCAGGCGCACCGCATGCCGCTCGGGCTCGATCTCCACCACGTCCTCGCCGAGCCGCAGCTCCGCCTGCATCGGAGGCAGGAAGAGCTGGTGGCGAGCCACCTCGTGGAGCAGGTAGCGCTTGGACAGGTGCGGTCGCTCGTAGGGTGGGTGCGCCTCACGACCGACGACGAGCACCTCTCCTTCGAACCCCGCCTGCCGGAGCCCCGCAACCGCCCCATGCGCCGCGACACCGGCTCCGGCGACCACGACCCTACTCCCCCCCTTCATCTGCCGGGGGGGCAAGTCGTCTTCCTTCTCCCCCGGCGCCATCGGCGGCGTCAGCGCGAGCGGAGCTGGGCGACCGAGTAGGCCAGGAATCCGCCGAGCAACACGCCGGCGAACGCGTAGGCAGCGACCAGATAGCTCATGGCGCGCCGGTCCGCGACAGCTCGAGCTGCGCCGCGACCACCCGCGCCTCCTCCTCGTCGCGCCGGACCTCGATCCGGTACCGCACGGCCAGGAGGACGCCGGCGAGGAAGAGCACCGCCACGGTGGTCACCAGGGCGGTCAGCAGCATCTCGGGCGGCAGCTGCGGGCCTCCGGTCGTGACCAGCACAGGGCCGGGGTGCAGCGTGCGCCACCACTGGACGCTGCCGTACACGATGGGTACGTCCACGAAGCCGACTACTCCGACCACCGCCGCCAGGCGCATGGCCTGCCGGCCCGCGGTCGCGAAGCGGCGCACCATCAGGTACCCCGCGTAGATCACCCAGAGCATCGCGGTGGAGGTCAGCCGGGCGTCCCAGGTCTGGCTGGGGTCCCAGCCCCAGACCGGCTTGGCCCAGATCATGCCCATCACGAACGTGTTGGTCGTGAAGACCAGGCCAACCAGGGCGGCAGCCCGAGCCAGCCGGTCGCCGCGCAGGCTGTCCTTCCACAGGTAGGCCACCCCGCCCCCGAGGACGACGGCGAAGCAGCAGAAGGCCGCCATCGCGGAGCCGACGTGGAGGTAGAAGATCCTCTGCACCGGGCCCTGGACGGCGTCCTCGGGCGCATACAGGAAGATCATGCCGGCGGTCACCAGCATGGCGGCCACGGCAACTACCGTCAGTGCGTAGAGCTTTCGGTTCTCAGTCATCGAGCACAAATCGGGCGGCGAGCGAGGCCACCACCAGGAACAGTATGTCGAAATCCACCAGGATGAGGAGCGGCTGACCGGCGAGCGGCAGCGGCATCAGCGAATGACCGGCCATCGCCACCTGGACCGCACGCGAGCCGACGACCACGAAGGGCACCCAGAGCGGCAGGGCGAGGACGGGCAGCAGCAGCTCGCGAGCCCGCGTCTGCGCGGCCAGGGCGGCGAACAGGCACCCCAGGGCGGCCATCCCAATCGTCGCGAGCAGCACCGTGACCACGACCAGCGGCGAGATCGGGCTGCCCAGGAAGACGGCCATCGCCGGCAGCAGCACCGCCTCGCAGGCGGCCAGGAGGATGGCCGCCGCCAGCGCCTTGCCCGCGAAGATCGCAGTCGGTCCGGCCGGCGTCAGCAGCATCGCTTCGAGAGAGCCGGTCTCCTTCTCGCCGGCAAAGGCGCGGCCGAATGCGACCAGGCCGGCGAACACGAGGACAAGCCACAGAATGCCCGGCGACAGCCGTGGGCCCTGGACGAGGTCCAGGTCGAACGCGAAGTTGGCGATGACGAGCGCCAGAACCACGAACTGGGCCAGCGCGGGCAGCAGCTCACGGCCGCGCAGCTCCGCGCGCACGTCCTTTCGCGCCACGGCCAGGACCACGGGCAGGAAGCGCACGTCAGTCGCCTCCCACGACGCGCAGCGTCCACGGGTTGCCGGCGTCGCGGCCGGCCTTCAGAAGCATCGCGCGATCGCAGAGCTCGCGGGCCAGGGCGGCGTCGTGCGTCGCCATCACGACGGTGCGACCGTCGAAGAGGCCTGCCAGCAGGCCCCGGCCCTCGCCGTCGAGGCTGGCATCCGGCTCGTCGAGGACGAGGAGCTCCGGGCGGTGCAGGACGGCGCGGGCCAGGGCCAGGCGCTGCTGCTGGCCCCGCGAAAGCTGCTCCACCCGGCGCCGCGCAGCCGACGCCAGCCGCACGAGCACCAGGGCGGCCTCAGCGTCCCGCCGCCCGAGCCCGTGCAGGGTGGCGAAGAACTCGAGGTTCTCCAGCGCGGTCAGCGCGGGATACAGCCCGGTCTGGTGCCCCAGGTAGCCCAGCCGGCCGCGAATGCGTTCCCGCTGGCGGCCGGCGTCCAGGCCGAGGAGCTCCAGCCGCCCATCCGCCGGCCTGGCAACCGTGGCAAGCACGCGGAGCAGGGTCGTCTTGCCGGCGCCGTTGCCACCCAGCACGGCCAGCCGGCCTCGGACCGGCAGCGCCAGGTCGAGCGGACCCACCGCGACGTGGCGCCCGAACCGCTGCACCAACCCCCGCGCCCGCACCGCCTCCATGCGGCTACCCCCCCTCCCGGTGACGGGGAGCGCCGGTGCGCGGCGATCGCGGCTCGGCCGGCGGGCGCGCGAGCAGCGGCCACAAGACGAAGGGCGCCGCCACGGCGAGCAGCATCGTGGCCAGCACCCAGGTCATCGCGCGGGCACCGTGGCGCCGAGCCCGGCCGGGACGCGTTCCCGCTCCACCTCGGGCCGGACCAGGTTGCCGAGCAGCACGCCGAGGATGAGAAGCGCCCCGCCCACCCAGATCCACGTGACCAGCGGGTTCACGTAGACGGTGAATGCCGCCGCGCCCCCGTCGGCCCCGGCGAGCACCACGTACACGTCCTCGAAGGGTGAGCTCCGGATCGCCACGTGGGTCAGCGCCTGGCCGCCCAGGCTCGGATAGGTCAGGCGTGCCGGCTCGAGCGTCTCGTCACCCATGGCCAGCCGAGCCACGAGCGCGGAGTGGTCGCCGGCCGGCTGCGCGGCCATCCCCTCGTACGTCAGGGTGTGGGAACCCACGGTCACCGACTGGCCGGGGAGCAGGATGACCTGACGAGACTGCTGCCACACGTGGGAGCCCACCAGCCCCGCGGCGACCACCAGGATGCCCACGTGCGCCAGGTACGCGCCGTAGCGCCGGCGGTTCCGGGCGACCACTCGTGCCGCCGCCAGCGGGAGGGGACCGGCCAGCCGGCGCGCGAGCACGGCGACCCGACCGTACTCCAGCAGGCAGGTGACCAGTCCGGCCGCGACCAGCGGCAGGGCCACGAGGGCCCCGGGCTGCCTGACGCCGGCGGCCACGAGCCCTGCCAGCGTCACCCCGGCCGCCGCCAGAGGCCAGCGCAGCAGCCGGAGCCAGCCGCCGCGCACACGCTGCCAGGGCAGCAGCGGCCCGACGGCCAGCAGGGCGAGCACCGCCACGAGGAGCGGCGCGCTCACCCGCTCGTAGTACGCGGCGCCGACCACGAGCGTGCGGCCGGTCATACCGCTGATGAGGGGCAGGAGCGTGCCCCACAGCACCGCCGCCGTCAGCGCCACGAGGAGGATGTTCTGGAGGAGGAATGCTCCCTCCCGGGACGGGCTGGCGTCGACGGGCTGCGGCGACCGGAGCCGCCCCGAGCGCCGTGCCAGCGCGCCACCGGAGATCGCCACCGACGCGACGAGGAAGCCGAAGAACCAGGTGCCCAGCGGGCTCACGGCGAAGGTGTGGACGGACGGCAGGATGCCGCTCCTGACCACGAAGGTACCGAGCACCGAGAGCAGGAAGGCCGCGATGACCAGGCCGAAGTTCCACGCCCGCAGCGTGCCCCTGCGCTCCTGGACCTGGGCCGAGTGAATGTACGCGGTGGTCGCCAGCCATGGCATGAGGGCGGCGTTCTCGACCGGGTCCCAGCCGAAGTAGCCGCCCCAACCCAGGACGTGGTACGCCCACCACATGCCAAGGGTGAGGCCCGCGCTCTGCAGGCCCCAGGCGACCAGCGCGTAACGCCGGGTCTGCGCCACCCAGGCGGCGTCGTCCCGACCGGACAGCAGGGCCGCGATCGCGAACGCGAACGGCACCCCGAAGGCGCTGTAGCCCGCCAGCTGGAACGGCGGGTGGATCAGCATGCCGCCATCTCGGAGCAGCGGGTTCAGACCGAGGCCGTCCGTCGGGGTGCCGCTGAGCAGGGCGAACGGGCTCGCCACGAACACCATCACCAGGAGGAAGAAGCCGACGATGCCGGCCAGCACCGCGTTCGCGAAAGCCGTCGTCCCCGGGTTCGACACCGCGGCGGCGGCGACGGCGACCGAGCCCATCAGCGCCAGCAGGAGCGCCCAGTACAGGAGCGAGCCCTCCTGCCCGCCGTAGAAGGCGGCGGCCGTCAGCGGGAGGGACAGGCTGCGGTCGCTGTGCTCGAACACATAGGCGATGACGAAGTCATGGCTGAGCAGGGCCGTCAGCAGGGTGCCGGAGGCGCCGACCAGGCCGAGCGCAGCGGCGTAGAAGGCACGCCGGGCCACACGGGCGAGGGTGAGGTCGCCTCCCCGGCCGGCGACCACGCCCGCCACACCGCTGAGCACCGCCAGCACGAAGCTGGCGAGTAGGAACGCGCTGCCCAGCTCGGCCAGGAACATCTCAGCGGGTGGGGGTGCCCTGGGACTGGGCGGAGGAGAAGCGGGATGGGCACTTGGCCTCCAGCGCCCTGGCGTGGAAGACCCCGTCCGACCCGACCCGCCCGTCGACCACGACCTGGATCCCCGGCCGGAAGATGTCGGGCAGGGCGCCGCGGTAGTCGACCGGCATCGTCTGGCCGGCGTCAGCCGCGGTGAACCGGACATGGAGGCCGCCGTCAGTTCGGCTCACGTCATCCTGGACGATGCCCAGGACGCGCACGTCGCCGCTGGCGGGGTGGGCCCGCATCTCGGCGATCGTCTGGTAGTACTCGGCGCTGCTGCCGGTGGCGGAGACGACCAGGTAGCCCAGGCAGGCCGCCACCACCGCCCCCAGGCCCAGCCACTTGAGCAACGTCATGTGACCCCCACGAGCTGCAGGTAGCGATGGATGAGATCGGTGTCGAGCGGGCCGAGGAATCGAGCCACGACCACACCGCGCTGGTCGATGAAGAACGTCTCAGGCGGCTCGGTGACGCCGTAGGCGGCGGGGATCCCGCCGTCGGCGGGCCCGACCACGTACGGGTAGCCCGCGCGCTGCTGGGCGATCCGCGCGGCATCCGGGGTGTCTCGGAAGTCCACCCCGAGGAAGCCGACGCGGCCGTCCAGGCGCTGCGCGGCCGTCCTCAGCGGCCCCTCCTCCTGCCGGCACGGCGCGCACCAGGAGGCCCAGAAGTTCAGGACGACGGGGCGGCCCCGGAGCCCGGAGAGGGTGGCCTGGCCGCCGTCGAGCCCCCGCACCACCACGTCCGGCGCCGGCCTGCCCAGCACCGAGTCGCTGGCCACGCTGGCGGGGTGCGCCAGACCCCACGCCATCGCCGACAGCAGGATCACCGCGGCGGTCGCGGCGCCAGCCCATGCGAGATGCCTGCCGCTCACCGCGCGGTCCTCGCGGGCGCCAGGGCCTCCAGCGCGTCCATCACCTCCGCCGGTCCACCGCCCGGCACCTGGAGCCGCATGGCGATCTCGGTGACGCCGACCTGCTCGAGCTCGGCCAGCCGGCGCCGGCACTCGTCGATGGGCCCGATGATCGTGACCAGGTCGATCATCTCGGTCGTCAGCGCCGCCTCCGCCTCTGCCCTTCGCCTGGCCAGGTACAGGTCCTGGATGTGGTGCGCCTCGGCCTCGAAGCCGTAGCGGCAGAAGAGCTGGTTGTAGTAGTTCCGCTCGCGCGAGCCCATGCCCCCGATGTAGAGCGCCATCTGAGCCCGCACCGCGTCGCGGCCCGCATCCACGTCCTCCGTGACGATGACCGGCTGCGACACGCAGATCGACAGCTCGCTCAGCGACCGCCCGGAGCGGGTCGCGCCGCGCTCCAGCTGCGGCAGGATCTCGGACGCGAAGTGCCGCGGCGAGAAGAACACGGGGAGCCAGCCGTCCGCCAGCTCGCCGGCCAGCGCGACTCCGGACGGCGTCAGGGTCGCCAGGTAGATGGGGATCCGGTCCCGCACCGGGTGCGTGATGAGCCGGAGGCCCATGTCCAGGTGGAAGACCTCACCCTCGTACACGAGCCGGTCGCGGCGCAGCACGGCCCTGACGATCTCCATCGTCTCCCGCAGGCGCCGGACGCCTCGCTCGAACGGCACGCCGTGCCAGCCGGCGACGACCTGGTGACCGGAGGTTCCCAGGCCCAGCACCACACGGCCACCGCTGATGCTGTCCAGCGAGGCCGCGCTCTGCGCGATCAGCGCCGGGCTCCGGCTGAACACGTTCACGATCCCGGTGGCCACCCTGATCCGCTCGGTGCGGCAGGCGATGTCCGTCAGGACGGTGAAGGCGTCCCAGCCGTATGCCTCGGCGACCCAGACGGTGTCGTAGCCCAGCCGGTCCGCCGCCTGGATGAACGCGAGCGTCGTTTCTCTTGGGACGTCGTCCGTGTAGGGAATCGTTAGCCCCACTTGCACATCCGGCAGTTTAGGCTGTTACGTGAATGCGCCGAGGCCTTGCGGTCCTGCTCGTGTCGGCTGCCGTCGTGGCGTGTGGCCCCGGGGTCTGGATCAGTCGAGACGACGCGATCAGCCGCTCGAAGGCCGAGAAGGGCTGGGCACGTGGCCAACCGGCCGTCTCCGGGGTCACCCGCACGGACGCCAAGCTGATGACCTGGCCTGACTTCATGCGCGCGAGCCAGGTCCAGAGCGCGGCCAGCTACGCGCCGCCGGGCAAGCAGCGGGTGTGGCTGGTGGCCGTCTCCGGCGACGTGCACTACGGTCCGCAGGGGGCCCACGAGCACTGGGTGATCTTCATCTACAACGCGGTGACCGGCGCCCAGATCGGCCGCCTCCTCGGGCCCTTCGACCAGACCACGGGAGAGGCGATCGGCTCCGACTGGCCGGACCTCTGGAGCAGCTTCCCGAACGCGGGCTGAACCGCGGCGGGTCAATCGCCGGGGGGCAGCGCGTTCGCCTCGGCGATCCGGCCGTACAGCCAGCCGCTGGGCTTCACCGTCCGCTCCTGCGTCTCGAGGTCGACGCCGATCAGCCCGAAGCGCATCGAGTAGCCGCGCGCCCACTCGAAGTTGTCGTGCGACGACCAGTGGAAGTACCCCCGCACGTCAGCGCCGGCCCTGATCGCCTCCCACACCTGCTCGAGCGCCGCTGTCAGAAACCGCGCCCGCACGGTGTCGTCGCGGACGGCGATCCCGTTCTCGGTGACGTAGATCGGCCTGCCCAGCGGCCGCAGCTCCTCGAGGCAGGCCCGCAGCCAGCGGGGCTCCACGGCCCAGGCGAAGTCCGACTCGGGCAGCCCGGGCGGGTTGCTGCGCCTGGCGAAGGCCTCCCCCGCGCACCGGAGCGAGAAGTCCACCAGCGAACCGCTGTAGTGGTTGAGGCCGATGTAGTCCGCGGGCGCCTCGACGACCCGGCTCCAGCGTCCCCATCCAACGGGCCAGCGGTCCATGAAGAAGCTCGCGGCGCCCGCCGCGAAGCGGTCCAGCCGGCTTCGCGGGTCGGCCGGCAGCAGCAGCCACCTGTGCTGAGCCAG
>DASYBH010000150.1:0-12945 GCA_036500885.1 Candidatus Dormiibacterota bacterium | reverse complement strand
GTCGACCCGCACCCTGACCAGCTCCCCGACCCGCATGCCGGTGTCGCCGAGCACGCGGATGATGAGCTTGTCCCGCTCGGTCGCGGCCCTGTCCTCCATGCGCTCGATCTCTTCGCGGCTCAGGATGTCCTTGACCGGCCGGCCGAGCTTCGGGAGCTTGACCTTCCCGTTGGGCACGTCGGCCTCCACGCCCGCCTCCGGGTCGCCGGCCCACGCGATCATCTGGTTGACCACCCGCACGTACGAGTGCACGGTGGACGGCGACAGCGGTCCGCGTGCTCCGCCCTTGGAGAGCAGCTCACCCTGGTAGCGCTCCATGGCCCGCCTGGTCAGCTCCGCCGGCTTGGTGACGCCGCTCCGCTCGCACCAGGGGAGGAAGACGTGGCGGAGCGGGTAGCCGTAGGCGTTCTCGACGGTGTTCCGCTTGCGGCCCTCGCTCAGGCAGTGCGCGAGGTAGTCGTCGATCAGCTCTTCCAGCGCGTTCGTGCCCATTTCGCCTGCATGGTAGCGCTAGCCTGCCCAATATGCAAGCATAGTTTCAGGAGGCCGAGGGCTCTCGAAGGCGCACGAATAGCGCTGGATTCGAGTTGGAGGAAGTGGTTTGGTGGGCGGCGACGGGATCGAACCGCCGACCTCTAGCATGTCAAGCTAGCGCTCTCCCGGCTGAGCTAGCCGCCCGAACCGCCGGCCGGCGGTCCCCCGCGGAACCGTTCAACCCGGCTGGTCGCTTATTGTAGCTCTCAGTGTTCCCCACGACTGGAGCTCTCCAGCGCCTCGGACCCGTCGCACCCGCCGTCATCGCACCCACCCGTGCCACGCAGGATCCGTCGAGCTTCCCCAGGCAGCCCATCACGTCTTGACGTCCGGGGTCAACTGGCGCCGCAACCTGGCCGCGCTGTGGTTCGCCCAGGTGACCGCGATCTTCGGTTTCTCCTTCGCCTTCCCGTTCCTCCCCGTGTACCTCCGGCAGCTCGGCGTGCACGACACGGGTCAGCTCGCGCTCTGGAGCGGGGTTGCGGCAGGGGCCTCGGGCGCCGCCCTGGCCGTCATGAGTCCCATCTGGGGTGTGCTCGCGGACCGGTACGGGCGGCGGGCGATGCTCGTGCGCGCGATGATCGGAGCCGGCCTCACCGTCGGGCTCATGGGCTTCGCGCGCGGTCCGTTCGACATCGTCATCCTGCGCCTGATCCAGGGCGCCACCTCCGGCACCGTCGCCGCCTCGACCGCGCTGGTCGCGAGCGGGACGCCTCGCCACCACGTGGGACGCGCGCTCGGCATCCTCAGCTCCGCGGTCGCCGTCGGCAGCGCCCTCGGGCCCCTGCTGGGCGGCCTCGCTGCGGCCGTGTTCGGGATTCGCGCCGTGTTCTGGGGCGGGAGCGTCCTCCTGGTGATCGCCACCCTGCCGGTCGTGCTCCTCGTCCGTGAGGTGCCCATCGTCCGCACCGAGCAGGACCGCCGGCCAGCCCTGCGGCTGCTGCGAGCGAGCGCACCCGGCGCGCTCGGCGCCATCGCCGCGCTGCTGGTCTGCCAGGCGCTGGTTCAGGTCTCCTACAACGGCTACCAGCCGCTCCTCGTGCTGCGGCTGCTCCAGCACGTGTCCACCGGCGTGGAGGCCGTGACCGGCTTCGCCTTCGCGGCCGCGGGCCTGGCCAGCGCACTCGCCTCCGTGCTCTACGCCTCGATCGCCAGACGCGCCGGCTACCGGCCGGTCGGCATCATCGCGGCCCTCCTGATGGCGGCCGCCCAGCTGCTCGTGGCCTGGGGCCCCAACCCGGCGACGGTCGTGGCCGGGGCGGCGCTCGCCGGCATCTTCTACGGCACCGTCGGGCCCGTGATCTCGTCGATGATGGGCCTGGAGACCCCGGCCGCGGTCCAGGCCCGCGTCTTCGGCGTCGCCGCCAGCGCCACGGCCATCGGTTTCGCGATCGGCCCCTTCGGCGGCGGGGTGCTGGCCGCGAGCCTGGGCATCGCCCCCGCCATCAGCGTCTGCGCGGGCGCCGCCGTCGTCCTGGCCGCGGTGCTCGTGACTCGCGCACGCGAGCCGGCACGGTAGCCTAGAGCACCACCATGTCATTCAGAGCGCTCATGCCCACCGCAGCGGTCGCACTCGTCGTGCTCTTCGCGGCAGGGTGCGGCTATCCCGACCCCGCCACCACCGGCGGGCCCGTGGCCACCGTCGGCGAGACCACCCCGATCCCGCAGGCCGGCGCTGACGACTTCCACCAGGGCGACGGGAAGCCCTTCGTCAAGTTCCCGGACGGCCTCCAGATGCTCGACCTCAAGGCCGGCACGGGCAAGACCGCCCCCGCCGGCTCGACCGTGAGGGTGCAGTACACCGGCTGGCTGAGCAACGGCACGCAGTTCGACAGCAGCCGCCAGGCCGGCCGCACCGACCTCTGCGCGATCCTGGTCAACACCCAGGCGACGCAGGGCGACTGCACACCGGTCATCCCGGGCTGGAACGAGGGCGTGCCCGGAATGAAGGTCGGCGGCAAGCGCAAGATCATCATCCCGCCGGGCCTCGCGTACGGAGCCCAGGGCGCGCCGCCGACGATCCCGGCCAACGCGACGCTGGTCTTCACGATCGAGCTCACCTCGCTCGTCACGACGGCGACGCCGCCGCCGCCAAGTCCGAGTCCAAGCTAGAGCTGATTCACCAGGGGGAGGGTCAACGGGGCAGTGCTCCAGTTCAGCGCACCTGCGTGCGCATTCTTCAACGCGGCCTTTTTGTCGAGAACGCTTGTCCCGCACGCCATCCGGACACCAGTCCCGGTGGGTCACGGGCAACTTGCTCAGCAGACTGGGCCCGAGTCCCCATCGACACCCGGTGACGACCCTTGCGCCAGCGGAGTTCGGATCGATCTGATAACCCGATGTGGATCCGGGCCGTTTCCCCATGGGGGCGGGTGCGGCGTCTGAGATGATTCGCCCCTCGATGAGGCGGGACGAGGTCGGCCGGGAAAGCATCGGCCGCACCATCCTGGTCGTGGAGGAGCAGCCCTACCTGTGGGCGGCGCTCCGGCAGCGGGTGGACCCGGCCCTGGCGTACGTCCGCAGCGCCGCGCCCGGCGAGGTGGCGCGGGTGTGGCGGAGGTGCCGGCCGTGGCCGTGGCTGCTGGCCGGCGCGACCCCGGTGCTGCCGCCGGAGCTGACCGAGCTGATCGGCGCCCACCCCATCCCGGTCCACTGGGTCGGGCAGCCGCCCGCCGGCCTGCCCGGGTCTCCAGCCGTGCACCGCGACTGGACCGAGCTGGTCGCCGCGCTGGAGCGGCTCGGGGGTCTGGATCTGAACGGGGTGAGGCTGCTCCGGAACCGCGGCCTGCACGCCCCGGACGGGCGCATCGTGCTGGACGTGGTCAACCTGGAGGGGCTGCTCGCCGCGCCGGCCGGCCTGGTGCTGAACGGCGGCGCGGGCGAGGCCATCGCCGCCGAGATCGACGCCAGCCGGCTCCCGCTGCGGCTCGAACGGCAGGGCGACGTGCTGCGCCTCGTCGCCGAACGAGATCAGGAGCGATGAGGGCGCCCGCCCAGGCGCTGATCCTGGAGGACGATCCCGAGCAGCTCGAACGGGTGGCGGCGGCGATGCACGAGGTCCAGCTCGAGCCGATCCCGACCAACTCGCCCGACCGCGCGCTGCGACGGCTGCGGTACAACCACCCCGTCCTGGCGGTCCTCGACCTCGACATGTCCATGGCGCCGGACTCCGAGGCCGGCGTCGAGGACGTGCTCGCCCGCCTGTACGGCCAGCACGGCGGCTGCTTCGTGCTCGTCTACTCGGTCATCGCCGACGAGATCCTGGAGCGCAAGAGGATCGAAGCGGTCCACCCGTTCGCGATGTTCGTGTCCAAGCACGACGGCGTCGAGGCGCTGATCGACCGCATCCGGCGCATGATGGGCGTGCGCTTCGGGGACCTGCACGTGCGGCGCGGGTTGACGATGCACGAGCCCTCCGGCGAGGTGTTCCTGCACTCGGTCGGCGTGTCGCTGGTGCTGGGCGCCGCGCTGGGCCAGGAGGTCGTGCTCCAGGACACCGAGGCCAAGGCCGCCCGCCGCATGCGGGCCTGGCTGGAGCGACTCGGCTCACCCGTCCAGCTGGTCGATCTCGGCCGGCGATGCTACGCGCTGCACCTGGTCGAAACGTAGACCGCGGGTCGGGCCCGGCCACCCGATCCTGACGCCCGTCAGCTCGTGAATTTGGCGCTGGTCCCGCTGTGCGTGGTCGTCGTACGCTCGCCCCGAGACCGGTGTGGACCGAGCCGGTCGTCTCGAGCATGGTGAAGGGCGGACAACCAATGAGACACACGGGCACCTGCCGTCAGATCGCGCTGATCGCCGCGTGTGCGGCATTTCTGGGAGCGGCATGCGGGGGTTCCCACCCATCGCAGCAGGCCGCCAGGCCCAGGCCGGCGATCGCCTCGCCGTCGCCCGCGGCATCGCCGAGCGCCCGGACCAGCCTCGTCGCGCCCGGGGTCGCCTGCCCGACGACCGGCCAGCCGGTCGCCGGCGCGGGCAGCCTGCAGGCGGCCCTGAAGCTGGCCGCCCCGGGAACGGTGATCCGCCTCGCCCCCGGCATCTACACGGGGAACTTCGTGGCGACCGCATCGGGCACGTCCGGCGCACCGATCACCCTCTGCGGTCCCGCTGAGGCGGTGATCGACGGAGGCGACATCAGGACGGGCTACGGCCTCCACCTCGACAAGGCCTCGTACTGGAGTCTGCTCGGGTTCAGCGTGCAGAACGCCCAGAAGGGAGTCGTCATCGACCACGCCAGCCACGTCCTGATCTCGGGGCTGTACGTCCACAGCATCGGCGACGAGGCCATCCACCTGCGCGCCGCGAGCAGCGACAACATCGTCGAGAACACCATGGTGCGCGACACCGGCCACCTCATCGCCAGGTTCGGCGAGGGCATCTACGTCGGCAGCGCGCACTCGAACTGGTGCAACTACACCGCCTGCGGCCCGGACACGAGCGACCGCAACGTCATCCGGGGCAACGACGTCGCCCAGACGACGGCCGAGAACGTCGACATCAAGGAGGGCACCACGGGCGGGGTGATCGCGGACAACAAGTTCTCCGGCGCCGGCATGGTCTCGTCCGCCGCCACCGCATGGGTGAACGTCAAGGGCAACGGCTGGACGATCACCGGGAACACGGGCTTCGGCAGCGTCGGCGACGGGTTCCAGGTGCACGAGGTCTACGCGGGATGGGGCCAGCACAATGTCTTCCACGGCAACCAGGCCAACGTCAACGGCCCGGGCTTCGGCTTCTACGTGCAGCGCTCCTCGCTGGGCACGGTGGTCGGGTGCGACAACACCGCCACGGGTGCGGCGAAGGGCCTGTCCAACCTGGGGTGCGCTGGATGACCGGCCGCCTGGGCGTGCTGGCGCTGCTGACCTCGACGCTTCTCGGTGCCGCATGCGGCGGTCAGCCACCCTCCGGCGATCCTTCCGCACCGTACTTCCACGAAGTCTCGCCACCTCCGGCCACGGCCGCGCCTGACGCGAAGCCGCCGGTCCTGAGCGGACCGATCGCGCGACCGAACCACCGGCTGACGCCAGGCGTGATCGCGACGCGCGATGCCACGGTGGTCTGTCAGCAGCCGATCCACGTCAAGTCCAGAATCTCGTACGCTGAGGAGCTCAACGTCCTGGCGCTGTACGGGATCTCCGTCGCGAACGAGCACAACTACGGACTGGACTACCTGGTGCCGCTGCAGCTGGGCGGCGCGGACGTGCAGGCCAACCTCTGGCCCGCCCCCCTGACCGTAGGCGTGGGCTATCACGAGAAGGAGCAGCTCAACTACCGGATCCGCACGCACGTCTGCCAGGGCGACATCCCCCTGGACCAGGCCCAGCAGCAGATGATCTCCGACTGGTCGGTGCTCTATGCGAAGTACGCCGCCGGAAAGGCCTGATTCCGCCGAATCCTGGACCGCCCGCCGGGTCAGGGCCAGTCGCGGGCGAGGGCCGGTCGGGTGCCGAGCGGATAGGAGGTGAACTCCCCGCGCGCCACGAGCTCGGCCGCCAGCGACTCCAGCTCCCGAATCCGCACGTTGGCCCGGATGGCCTCGCGGATGGACAGGATGCCGACGGCCGGGTGGCGCCGCTCGATCACGTGGCGGAGCATCGTCAGGTGCGCGTTGTCCGACACGCCCGGCTCGCGGATCTTGCGCACCGCGGCGCGAACGTTGATCTGCGTGCCGTCGATCGCCTCTCCCCTGGTGAAGTCGAACTTGTAGAAGGGGCTCCGCCCGCTGGCGCGCCGCTCCCCGCTGAGCCGGATCCACTTGGCGTCCTCCACCCCCTTGCCCACCTCGACGACGAGCCTCACCGACCGGCCCCGGTACGGGAACGTCGCGTTCAGCCGCGCGTAGGTCTCCCGGTCGCTGTGAGCGGGCTCGTGACGGCCGACCAGGAGCGGGGTCACCGGGTCGGGCCGGATGTGGTCGACCGGCGTGAGCAGGGAGATGATGGCCAGCGCGTGCGGCAGCAGGTCGGCGACCACGCCGATATCGGCGGCCGCGCCGGTCAGGGGCTGCGCCTCCAGGATCTGGATGCTGACCTCCTGCACGCTGTCCAGGAAGAGCCGCAGCGTGCGTTCCTCGGTGAGCAGCAGCTGCAGCAGGCGCACCTCCATCTTGAAGTAGTAGTGGTCGGCCGCCACCAGCTCGACGCCGCCCGGCACCCTGTCGAGGAACTGGCGGTACTCGTCCGGCGATGCGCCCAGCGGCTTCTCGATCAGCACGACGTCGCTGAGGTCGTAGTAGCGCGCCAGCGTGGAGAGGTGGGTCGCGGCAGGGGTCGCGATGTACGTGATCACGTAGCAGCTCGGCTCCAGCTCGCGCCGGAGCTGCTGGTCCGCAGGCGACGCGGGGCTGTCCCAGTAGAACGCGTCGCCGTTGTCCAGGACCTCGCGCTCGCGGCCGGAGAGCTCCTCCCGCGGCCCGCCGGGATCGTGCTCGACGACGTGGAGGCGGAAGTTGAAGAACTGCTTCAGGACCTGGAGGTGGCGGTACGCCCTCTGGCCCCACTGGCCGAGGCCCACCAGCACGAAGTCCTTCTGGATGTGCCGCTCCTCCTCGGCCAGCGCATGGAGCCGGGCGTTCCGGATCGCGACGGCAGCCTGGTCCGCCAGGCCCTGGGCGCGGTGCACCTCCTCCGCCGTGAAGGTGCGCGGCTGGTCGCGCTGGGCGAGCACCGCGGCGCCGATCGTCTGCCCCATGGCCTCGAGCGGGACGGCGAGCAGGGACCGCACGCCGAAGGTCTGCACGTAGGCGGTCGAGACCAGGTCGCTGGCGCCGGTGTCCTCGATGATCACGGGCTGCCGCCGGTCGAGCACCTCGAACAGGAAGGACGCCTCGGGCCGCTCGCCTCGCTCGCGGCGCCACCGGTCCTCCTGGTCGGAGGCGGCGGCGCCGTACCAGCCCTCGCCGTCCTCCTCGTACAGCGCGATCTGGCACGTGGAGGCCGCGACCAGGCGCACCAGGTTGCGGGCGACGAGCCGCAGGGTCTGGTCGAGGTCGATCGACGAGGCGATCGCCCTGCTGACGTCGGCGCTGAGCTCGAGCTGCTCGGCGTGACGCCTGGCATTCTCGTACAGGCGCGCGGTCTCGACGGCGACCGCCACCTGGGCGGCGGCCGCGCGCAGGGCCTCGACCTGACCGAAGTCCGGACGCCGTCCCGAGGACCGGTGGTAGCCGACCTCGAGCACGCCGGTCGCCCGGCCGCCGGCGTCGAGGCCGAAGGGCAGGAAGAGCCGGATCAGGTCGGCGTGACCGCTGGTCTCGTAGATGTCGCCGGCGAGCGTGAACGGGGCCTCCTCGAGGGTCTCCTGCTCGCCGATGAGGCAGGCCGGCACGGTCAGCGCCACGCTGCCGTCGCTGCGCACGACGGGCACCTGCTGCCACTGGAACGGGTTGGGCAGGGCGCCCGCGATCAGCTCGGACGGCGACGACGCCGGCCGGCCGACCAGCACCACCCGCCATGCGCGCGCCACGTAGGCCAGGACGTCGCGGGGCGCCAGCACGCGCTCCTTGTCCAGCACCCAGCGGGGCACGCGCCCGGCGCCGGCCTTCGCGCCACCCGGCTCCGCGGGAGCGCCGGACGCGATCGCCTCCGACGTGCTCGCCCCGGCGGACGCGCGCACGAGCATCGTCGAGTCCCCGATCTCCTCCAGCAGCGACACCGTCGCGAAGTCGAAGTCGAACTCCGGGATCGCGGCATCGGTGAGGTGGGCGGCGACCGCGTCCAGCACCTCCTGGCGGGACGAGCCGGGACGGAGCATCGCGCTGCTCATGTGCGCGAGCGCGCCGAGCAGCCGGTTGCCCATGGCCAGCGTCGCGATCCGGCTGCGGCTCGCCAGCACGCCGCCGATGAGGTCCGCTGCCGCGCGCAGCAGGACGTCCGTCGTGAAGGCCCGGCGCACGCTGGCCAGTGGATCCAGGCTCAGCAGGACCAGGTAGCCGGCCGGCTCGTCCGGCTTCCCCAGCGCCAGCGTCGCGGCGGGGTGCAGGTCGGCACCGGCCATCCCGGCCGCGACCGCCAGCGTCAGCTCTGACTCCCATTCCGCGACGTCGTCGGGAAGGTCGAGGTGCGGCAGGGCCGCGGCGGGCGCGTGGGCGGTGACGAGCTCCACGCCGCCACGGTCGGGGGCGACCTCGTAGACGGCCGCCGCGTCCAGGTCGCTGGCGAGCAGCAGCTCGGCCAGCGCGATGGAGAGGCCGCGACGCAGCGCCGCCGCATCCCCGATCCCTTCCTCTCCCGTGTCGCACAGCATCGCGGTGAGCCTCCCGACGCCCTCCAGCGCGTTGTGCTCCGCCCGGGCCAGCGCGGCGCGCACCTGCTGAGCGGCCTCCGCGGCCAGGCGCTGGAGGCTGGCGACGCCCTCGGCGTCGGGTGTGCGGGCGCCGTCGGACTGCGGGGCGCCCGCCGGCGCGTCGCCGTAGTTCAGGTAGACGATGCCCATCAGCTCGTCCCCCGCCAGCAGCGGCAGGCCGACGGTCGACCGCACGTGGTGGCGGCGGACGAAGGTGCTGTCGAGCTCGTTGGCGGCGTCCCTGGCGATCAGTGCGCGCCTGGTCACGGTCAGCCAGACGGTGGAGCCGTACTGCCGCACGGTCAGGTCGTCCGGCACCTTGCTCTGGGCAACGTCGGCCTGGTAGCCGGCAAGCTTGGCCTGCATGTCGGAGAGCGAGTCGAGGAGGCTGTCCTCGGGCTGGCCGGTGGCGAACGGCGCGTAGTACCGGCCGGACGCGCCGTCGTAGAGGAAGAGGGAGATGATGTCGGCGCCCGAGGCACGCCTGAAGTCCGCGACCAGCCCGTGCAGCAGTCTCGCCAGGCCTGAGAGCGCCGATTCGGACCGTTGGACCATCGGTGTCACTCCGATGATAGAAGGCCGTGCGGGTCGAGGGGAGAGACGACGACGCCCGCGCTGAGGCATCATGCCGGCGGTTGGTAGCGTTGCGCGGACATGTCCAGCCTCTCCGAGAACCCGTGCCACAGGCTCACCCTCGCCCCGGTCCCGCTGTCCAACCCTGAGGCTCAGGCCCTGATCGGGCTGCTCGACGCCGAGCTCACCGAGCGCTATCCCAATCCCGCCGACAACCACTTCGAGCTGACCGCCGAGCAGGTGAGCGGCGAGCACGGCGTCTTCCTGGTCGCCAGGATCGGCGACCAGGCCGTCGGCTGCGGTGCGCTGCGGAGCCTGGACGACGTCACCGGCGAGATCAAGCGCATGTACGTGACGCCCTCCGCCCGTCGCAGCGGGGTGGCGCGCTGCCTGCTCGCCGAGCTGGAGCGCCACGCGCACCGGCTCGGCCTCCGCAGGCTCGTGCTGGAGACCGGTGCGGCTCAGCCCGAGTCCATCGGCCTGTACCAGCGCGCGGGCTTCGGTCGCATTCCGCGCTTCGGCGAGTACGCGGACTCCCCGGCCAGCGTGTGCATGGCCAAGACCCTGCGCTGATGCGTCAGGTCGGGCGGGTGGCGGACAGCACCTGGGCGAGGTCGTAGCGCACCGGCTCCTCGAGCTGGGCGTACGTGCAGCTGAGCGGGTCGCGATCGGGCCGCCAGCGCTGGAAGTGCGCCGTGTGGCGGAACCGGGTGCCCTACATGTGCTCGTACGTGACCTCGCAGACCAGCTCGGGACGAAGGGGGGTCCAGGAGAGATCCTTGCTCGCGTTCCAGCGGCTGACGGCGCCCGGCAGGCGGCCCGTCAGATGGGCCTCGGCCCGCGCCCATTCTCCCCACGGATGGCCCGTGAAGTCGCTCATCTCGTACGGCTTCAGCTCATCCACGAGCTCGGCGCGCCGCTTCATGGGAAAGGAGGCGGCGACCCCGACGTGCTGCAGCGCGCCGGCGCTGTCGTACAGCCCGAGCAGCAGCGAGCCGATGACCGGACCGGTCTTGTGCAGGCGGTAGCCGGCCACGACGCAGTCGGCGGTCCGCTCGTGCTTGATCTTGAACATCACCCGCTGGTCGGGCCTGTAGCGCACGTCGAACGGCTTGGCGATGATGCCGTCGAGCCCGGCTCCCTCGAACTGATCGAACCAGGCGCGCGCCGTCTCGATGTCGGTCGTTCCAGCGGCGACGTGCACGGGTGGTTCGGCATGCGCCAGCGCCGACACCAGGCGCTCACGCCGGTGGATGAACGGCGTCTCCATCAGCGACTCGTCGCCGAGGGCCAGCAGGTCGAACGCGATGAACGAGGCCGGGATCTCCTCCGCCAGGAGGCTGACACGGGAGTCGGCCGGGTGGATCCGCAGCAGCAGCGACTCGAACTCCAGCCGGTTGCCCTTGACGATGACGACCTCGCCGTCGACGACGCAGCGCGGCGGCAGGTTCTGCTTGAGCGACTCGACCAGCTCGGGGAAGTAGCGGGTCATCGGCCGCTCGTTGCGGCTGCCGAGCTCGACCTCGTCGCCGTCGCGGAAGACGATCGCGCGGAAGCCGTCCCACTTCCCCTCGTAGTGCATGCCGGGCGGGATGTCGCGCACCGCCTTCGCCAGCATGGGGCTGACGGGCGGCATCACGGGTAGGTGCACAGCCACCATGATGACGCCTTCGGCCGACAGATCGGCCCGTCTACCGGCCGTTCACGTCGAGCACGGCTCGGGCCGTCGATGCCAGTCGCCGGCCGCGCTCGAGGTCCCTGGCCATCTTCGCCAGCAGCACGGGCGCTCCGACCCAGCCGATCACCAGGCCGGCCCACACGAGGAAGGCGACGCCGAGGCCGCCGTCCACCGGCTCGTCCTGCCAGCCCGATCGCCACAGCCGCCCGGCGAGGACGGCGATGCCCAGCGCCGTTGCGGACACCAGGTACGCGGCCACCAGGCTGGCGCCGAGCGTGGCTCCCACCAGCCCGAGGGCGACGTCCAGGACCAGTCCGAAGGAGAGGGCGAAGCCGGCCAGCGCGGCCAGGGCGCGAAGCTGCACGCGACGCGCCCGCCGCCAGACGCACGGCGCGCAGCCGGCCGGCTGGAACAGCGACACGCACGAGCTGCACAGCGTGGTCCCGCAGGCCTGGCAGGCGCCGACGGCCGGCCGGGCCAGGTGGCGCGAGCACGGCCGCCTGTCCCGCCACGGACCCTCGACCCCGTTCGCCGAGTCGTCAGCGGGCGGCGGCGGCGGGTCGGGGGTGCGGCCCGGACCCGGGCTGGGGGCCGGTCGCCACTGCCAGCGAGGGGGCCACCGCGGCCACCACTCGGACAGCCGCCGGTCGAGCTCGGCGCGCCGCGCCGGATCGCGGAGGATCGCGTAGGCGGCGGAGAGCTCCTTCATCCTCGCCATCGCGTCCGGCGCCGGGTTGACGTCCGGATGGTACTTCCGCGCCAGGCGACGATATGCCGCCTCGATCACCTCCGTTTCGGCGGAGGTGTCCACCTGCAGGATCTTGTAGGGGTTCTCCACAACGCCCCTCGCCACCAGCGCATCAGCCTACTCTCTCTGCCCGGTCCGATGTCGGACCGGCACGACCACCCGACGACCAATGCGGCCAGCGCGCCTCCCCGCACGGTCCCGCGCCGACACAATGGAGCGCCAACCATGGATCGAGTCGTCATCACGGGCGCATCGCCCGTCGCCGAGCTGCGCGTGGTCGGCGGTCCGGGCGCCGGCCGCCGTGTCCCACTGGAACGGGGCGAGCACCGGGTTGGCAGCCACCGCTACTCGCGGATCGTGCTGGCCGACGCGACGCTGGCCAGGGTCCACGTCCTGGTGTGGGTCGACGCCGCCGGCGCGGTCACCGTCGCACCGGCCGGGGCGGACGCCACCTGCCGCATCGACGGCGAGCGCATCACCGGGCCGGTGCGGCTCAGGCCGGGTCAACTCCTGGCAGCCGGCCGCTCGCTGCTGACCGTCGGCCGGCCGGGCGACGGCGCGCCTCCGCCGGGCCCGACCGCCCTGCTCCCGGCGATGGGCGCGTCCCCCATGCCGTACATCGAGGCGCCGGCCCTGCCGCTGGCGAGGACGGGCGGGCTCGCGCTGGGCGGCGCTGCCGCCGGGACGGCGCTGGCGGTTGGCCTCACGGCCGCCACCTGGGGACCGCCGGCGGCGCTGGTGCCGGTGGCGCTCGCGCCGGCAGCCGGGGCGGCGGCCGTGGTCTGGAGCCAGTGCGGCCACCTGCGGGCCAGGGCGCGCTTCCGAACGCGGCTGGCGCTGCTGGACGGTGCTCTGGACGCCGCCCGCGAGGCGCGGCTGGCCCAGCTCGTCGCCGCCGCGCCGGACGCGGCCGAACTCATCCTCCGGCTGGAGAGCGGCGGCCCGAGCCGCGTGTACATGCCCGGGCACCCTGACTTTCTCCGGCTTCGCGCCGGCTGGGCCGATCAGCCGTCCGGGCTCGGCGCGTTCGTCGTGGCCCGCGGCGCGCCCGCGCTGCGCAGCGAGGCGCTGCGGGTGGCGGTCCGGCACGGAACGCTGCACGGCGCGCCCGTCTCGCTCCTGCTGCCCG
>DASYBH010000149.1:0-4013 GCA_036500885.1 Candidatus Dormiibacterota bacterium | reverse complement strand
GCCTGCCCGCCTCGATGATCACGGTGCCGCCGGTGCCGGTGACCTCCAGTCGCTCGGACAGGCCCGGGTACACGGCGGTGCTGGCCTCCAGCACCCCCACCGCGCCGCTGGCGAAGTGGAGCAGGGCCACCGCGACGTCCTCCACCTCGATCCGCTCGTGGGTGGCCGTCGCGCAGCGCGCGAAGACGCGGTCGACCGGGCCCATCATCCACTGGAGCAGGTCCGTGTAGTGGACACCCTGGTTCATCAGGCTGCCGCCACCGTCGAGCGCCCACGTGCCGCGCCAGTCACCGCTGTCGTAGTAGTCCTGGCTGCGGTACCACTTGACGACGGCGTCGCCAACCACCAGGCGGCCGAGGCGACCCGCGTCGATCAGCTCGCGCAGCCGCTGGACGGCGGGCCGGAACCGGTTCTGGGAGATCACGGTCATCGTGACGCCGCGGTCGCGGCAGGCCGCGATCAGCCGGTCGGCGGCCTCCAGCGTGATGTCGATGGGCTTCTCCACCACGACGTGCTTGCCGGCGGCCGCCGCACGCACGCCGATCTCGGCGTGCAGGCCGCTGGGCACGCACACCGAGACCACGTCGACGTCCGGCCGCGCCAGCAGCGCGTCGACCTCGGTGTGGGCCTCGGCGCCGAACTCGGCGGCAAGCCTACCGGCCCGCTCCGGGATGACGTCGGCGACCGCGACCAGGCGCGCGTTCGGCAGCTCGCCGACGGCCCTGGCGTGGAACGGCGCGATCACGCCGCAGCCGATGATTCCGAACCCGTACGTGCGGTCCGCCAACCTCACCCTCCCCCGTTGGCGCCCGGCCAGCCGGCGTGCCGGGCGGCCACGCGCATGTGCTCGACTCCCAGCGGCGCCTCCGCGGGAAAGTCCTTCCAGGTGCACTCGATGGAGCAGTCGCCGCCGTATCCGGCGCCGCGCAGCTCCCGCAGGAACGGCTCCAGGTCGCCGGCGTCGGGCCCGGGGCGGCCGCGTCCCACCCCGGCCACGTGCACGTGAGCGAGCAGGTCGACCGTCTCCGAGAGCACGTCCAGCGACTCTCGCTGCTCGCGCATGTGGTACAGGTCGGCGAGCAGCCGGGTTGGGCCGGCGTCGCGCTCGCGCAGGAACGCCGCCGACTCGGCCACCGTGTTGAGCAGGTTCGTCTCGGCGGGCCGGAGCGGCTCCAGCGCGACCGTCACCCCGTGGTCGGCCGCGCGCCCGGACACCTGGCGGAGCAGGGTCTCGAACTGCGCCAGCGCGCGGTCGTGGTCGAAGCGCTCCGGCACGGTTCTGGCCGCGCCGCTGCCCACCACCAGCACGCCGGCGCCGATGCGCTCCATCCGCGCCAGCGCCGTGTCCACGTAGCGCAGGATGCGGTCCGCGTCCACCTCCGGCCCGACCACCTTCAGGCCCCCGGGCAGGAAGACGTTGCACGCGCGCGCCGGCACGGGGCTCCCGGCCAGGCGGGCGGCCAGCTGCTCGAACGCATCGTCGCCATCCATCAGGGCGCGCGCGACGGGCAGCTCGCAGTACTCCGCGCCGGCCCGCTCGAGCACCGCGAGCTGGTCGCCGCCGGAGATGCAGCAGCCGAGTCTCATGTCCGCCAGCGTAGCGAAAATAAGCTCGAACGGCATCCCTTTACACTGGTCGTCGAGGAGATGGGGAATCCCGCCGCGCTCGAACATTTCGTCGAACAAGGAAGACGACCTGCCCCCCCTGACCCCCCGGCGCATGAGGGGAGAGGTAGGGATCGATGCGGGTGACGATGCGCGAGGTGGCGCGGCAGGCCGGCGTCTCGCTGGCCACCGTCTCGTACGTGCTGAACGAGGGCCCGCGGCCGGTGAGCGGCGCGCTCCGGCAGCGCGTCCTGGAGGCCATGCGACAGCTTGGCTACCGGCCGGCACGGCGAGGGCGCGCGCGCTCCCGGCCGTTGACGGTCGGGGCCGTCGTACCCGACGCGACGAACTCGTTCTTCGCCCAGGCGCTGACCGGCATCGAGTCCGTCCTCCGTCCCGGCGGCCACCTGCTGCTGGTCGCCTCGAGCGGC
The DNA here is from genome assembly GCA_036500885.1 of Candidatus Dormiibacterota bacterium. GTDB lineage: Bacteria > Chloroflexota > Dormibacteria > Dormibacterales > Dormibacteraceae > CF-161. Next base: position 1,977 of record DASYBH010000149.1, on the reverse strand, counting down.
GAGGCGCCGGCCCGCGAGCTGGACCTCGTCGCCGCCTTCGTCCGCGCCCACGTGGACGGCCTCATCCTGACGCCATGCGGCGCGGTGCCGGTCGAGGTCGAGCGGCTGGCCGCGGACGGCCTGCCGGTCACGCTCATGGACCGTGAGGGCGGCTCGACCGACCTCAACCGCGTGGTCATGGACAATCACCAGAGCGCGCTGCAGGCGACGCGGCTGCTGATCGAGACGGGGCACCGGCGGATCGCCCTGGTCAACGGGCCGCGGCACGTCAGCACGGCCGCCGAGCGGCTGCGCGGCTACGCCGAGGCGCTGACCCTGGCGGGACTGCCCGTCGTCGATGACTATGTGCGGCCGGGGCCGTTCTCGCACGAGCACGGCCGCCAGGCCACGCTCGACCTGCTCTCGCTGCCGGCGCGCCCCGACGCGGTGTTCACCAGCAGCGTCATCCTCACGTCGGGCGTCCTGTACGCGCTGCGCGAGCGCCGGCTGCGCTGGCCGGACGACATCGCGATCGTCGGTTTCGGAGACGCCGCCTGGGTGCCGGTGGTCACGCCACCGCTGACCGTGGTCGAGCAGCCGGCACGGCACCTCGGCGAGGTGGCGGCACGGCTGCTGCTCGCGGACGGCGGCCGTGAACGGGTCGGGCAGCGGGTGGTGCTCGATGCCCAGCTGATCCTGCGCGAGTCGCACTGGCGGTCGTCGCCAGCCCTTCAAGGAGGAGTGAGATGAGCGATCGTTGGCCGCTGAGCGCGTTCGGGGACGAGGCCGCCGCCGACCTGGAGGAGCAGGTCCGGGCGCTGCGCGAGGAGGGGATCGGACACGTCGAGTTCCGTGCGGCGTGGGGCGTCAACGTGGTCGAGCTGGGGCCGGACCGGCTCGACGCGGCCGCCCGCGTGCTGCGGGAGGCAGGGATCGGCGTGTCCGCGATCGCCTCGCCGGTCGGCAAGGCGCCGCTCGACGGGGACCCGTCCGACGAGCTGGGCCGGCTGAGCGCCGCACTCGACGCGGCTGACCGTCTCGGCACGTCGCTCGTGCGCGTCTTCTCCTTCCATGTCCCGGACGGCCGCTACGACGAGCACCGCGACGAGGTGCTGCGCCGGATGACGGCCCTCGCCGAGCTGGCCGCGCGGCGCGGCGCCACACTGGTCCACGAGAACGAGTCGCACATCTACGGCGACACGGCCGAGCGATGCCGCGACCTCGTGGAGTCGGTGGGCTCGCCGGCGCTGCGGATCGCGTTCGACCCGGCCAACTTCGTCCAGTGCGGAGTGCGCCCGATGGCCGAGGCATGGCCGCTGCTGCGCGAGCACGTGACCCACGTGCACATCAAGGACGCGGTGAGCGTGGAACGCGACGCGCCGTACCCGGCGCCGGCGCCGCCGGGCGCGCTGATGCTGAGCGTGCGCCCGGCCGGCGAGGGCGACGGCGAGGTGCTCGAGCTGCTGCGCGAGCTCGACCGCACCGGCTACCGCGGCTACCTGACGCTGGAACCGCACCTCCACTTCCACAGCGCCGACCTGGACGGTCCCGGCCGCCTGCACGTGGCGACGGCCGCGCTGCGCCGCCTCCTCGCCGAGCTCCCGTAGCCTGAATGGCCGCATCGCGGCTGATGATTGATTCCGAATTGGTCTGAAGGTCTGAGGCACGAAGAGCACGGGGACACACGAAGGTTTCGAGGTCAGTCCAAGCGCTCCAGCCTGTCGGCAGATCCAAATTCCTCCGTGCGTCTTCGTGTCCTTCGTGGCTCCGTGCTGCAACTCATTCAGACAATCGGCCGCTCGAACGGGCACCGCCCCCATCCGCCAGGAATCATTCGCCCAGGGGCCGGCGCGATCACGGAGCGGGGCTGACGGCGCGCTCCGCGGTCCGCGATCAGGATTTGACTAGCCTAACCAGCCGCGCCGACGATCATTCTCGATTCGGGATGGACAGAGCCGGCCGCTGACGTCGTATGAGCGCGTGCCCCCGGCCCCCGCG
>DASYBH010000148.1:0-6034 GCA_036500885.1 Candidatus Dormiibacterota bacterium | reverse complement strand
ATCCCCACGCCGGCGCCGGGCCGCAGGCGCGAGCGCATCGTGCTCCAGGGAGACGTGCCCAGCCCGATCGACCCGCCATCGGGCTGCCGCTTCCGAACCCGCTGCCCGATCGCCCAGGCGATCTGCGCCGAGGTGGAGCCGCCGCTGGAGAAGAAGCCGCAGGGCCACATGGCGGCCTGCCACTTCGCGGGTCAGGCCCTACCGGGTTCGCGCGCTCCGCTCGTCTGAGCGGTTCGCTCCAACACGGCGGGCTCATCGCTGCCGGCCCGGCGGCGAGGGCGCGTACAGAAGCGCCAGCCGTGCGGTGATCCAGGCGGCGGCGATCCCGACGGCGATCCCGACGGCGGTGTCCACGAGGCGCAGGATCGGCTGCTCCCAGGCGCGCTGCGGGCTGAGAGCGGCCACGACGAGCACCACCGTGCTCGTGATTCCTGTCGTGACGACCTCTCCGGCGCGACCGGTCAGCCACAGTACGAGGGTGCCGACCCCGATGACCACCGCCAGACCGAGCGGGGAGAACGGGAAGAGCAGCAGGTAGACGAGGCAGAGCACGAAGCTGAGCAGCGTCGCCACGGTCCGTGACAGGGCGGCGGCGTGGCTCTCATGGTAGCCGACCCGGTAGACGAATATGGTGGAGATCACCGACCACATCCCGCCGAGGTAGTCGTCGGCTTTCGAGAGGGCGTGCACAGGTGCGAGAACGCGAGTGGTCAGCAGGAAACTGATCAGGCACGCGATCGCGAGGATGACACTGTGGAGCACGGCCGAGAGGAGCGCCGACCGGTTCACGTTCCAACCCGAGATGTCGCCGCGAACACGCCCGGCGCCACCTCGACACACCGGTTCGGGGCGAACACGATCCGCACGGTTCACCCTATCTCCGGCCAGTCCGGCTCCGGCGGGCCACATCACCCGGAGGGTTCGACAGATTCCTGTGCGGCTTGGCCCCAGCTGATCCATCCAGGACAGCCTGATCGCCAATTGGTCTGAAGCACGAAGTCACAAAGAGCACGAAGACGCACGAAGGGCCTGGAGGTCAGCCTCAGCGCTCCAGCCGATCCCCAATTCCTCCGTGCGTCTCCGTGTCCTTCGTGCCTCCGTGCTGCAACTCATTCAGACTGGTCGCCCGCCCGGATGTTCACCGCCGTTCGCCATGGCACTGCACGTCCTTGGAAGCACTCATCCAGCGCCAGTCGGCATAACCGATCGATCAGTCGGCTCACCCGACTGAACGGGTCATGACCCGCGCTTGCGGCGCTCGTTGGCGGTCGCGATCAGGATCAGCGCCGTGACCGGCGCTGACTCGATCAGCCCGTACAGGATCGAACGCCACAGCGGCTGGTTGAAGCCGCTCAGATTGAGCAGGAAGAGCACGATCGCCAGGGGCGGGAACGCGATCGCGGCCTGCACCGGGGTGCTGAGCGACTCCCAGCGGCGGAGCAGCTCCGGCGGCCGTCTGGGCTGCGGCGAGCTGGCCATCGGCCCAGGATAACTCGGCCGCCGGGCCGTCAGCCGCGCCGGACCGACAGCATGGCGCCGGCGTCAAGGAACTCGCCGAGCAGGCTGGCGGTCGCGTCCGGCTCGTCCAGCCAGCCGAGGTGCCCGGCGTCCGGCACGACCTCCAGGCAGGCGTCCGGCAGCAGGCCGCAGAGCTCCTCCCCCCACCGCACCGGACAGCGCTCGTACTGGCCCCAGGCCAGGAGCACCGGAAACCGCAGACCCCTCAGGTCGTCACGCAGGGCGCGGGTCAGGCGGGGGGCGCCCAGCGCCGGCACGGCGGCCCGCCGCAGCCGCAGAGCGGCCCGCTCCATGCCCCGCAGACGGACGCCGGCATCGAGCAGGTCCACCAGCGGCTCGGGCAGGCGCTCCGGGTGCGCGACGCGGCGCGCGAGGCGTTTCCGAACGGCGGTCCGGCTCGACGGCCACATCGCCGCGTGGACGATGCCGCCGATGCCGGGCAGCGCGATCACGCGCTCGTGAAGCCGCGGGCGCGGAGCGCTGCCGCTCGGCGCGCCGAGGAGCGCCAGCCGCTGCACCCGCTCGGGGTGGGCCAGCGCGAAGGCGAGCGCCCAGTAGCCTCCCATCGAGCTTCCCACCAGGTTGACCCGCGACAGGCCGAGGCTGTCCAGCATCGACAGCAGGAAGCCGGTGGCGTGATCGCGGAGCGTCACGTCCCTGGGGAGCGGCCAGCGGGTCAGCCCGCAGCCGGGCCGGTCCGGCGCGAACATGTGGAAGCCGTCGCGCAGCCGGCTCATCAGCGGCAGCCAGCTGCCGGCCAGGCTGTCGCCACCGTGGACGAGCACGACAGGCCGCCCGCCGCCGGCCTCGATCACGTGCGTCCAGCGATCCTGAGCCCGGACCATGCGCGACGTGGCGTGCGTGTCCATCGCAACGATCAGGCGAGCCTGCGCGGTTCGGAATCTGTCCTCTGGGGTCGGCCGGTCGCTCATCTGGTTCGCCGCATCTCAGTCGCGATCCTCGTGGCCGTGCTATTCCAGGCGCGGAGTGTACCGATGTAGCCCTGGGACGTCGCATTCAGAACTTGTCTACCCCTCTCCGGGGGCGGGGTCGCGGCCGCGGCCGTGCCCATATATCGTGACGGTGGGCACATAAGCCACGGAGGTGCGCGAAGCGCCGGCCCGGCTCCGGCTCAGACCGGCCGGCCAGTGAGCGATATCCTCCCCCTCTCAGCGGGGCCGGCGTGCGGCACGCCGGTCCCGCCATATTGATCGGCTCTGCCGACTGATCGGTCGGATAATCCGACTGGAGCGCTAGACTGGAGCGGTGTCAGCCTCAGTGGCCCAGGCCCTGTTCGGATCCGAGACGCTGCCCCGCCTCCTGGCCGCGCTCGCGGCAGCGCCCGATCGGACGTTCACGGCGAGCGAGCTGCAGGCGCTGGTGGGAGCCAGCCACGACAGCACCTTCCGGGCGCTGCAGCGGGCGGTCGGCGCCGAGCTGGTCCGCCGCGAGCGCATGGGCAAGCAGTTCGTGTACCGGGTCGACGACGCCTCCCCCATCTTCCCCGAGGTGAAGACCCTGCTCTCCAAGCTGTTCGGCCCGGTGCAGGCGCTGCGGCGAGCGCTGGCCGAGCTGGAGCCACCGGAGGTGGAGGCCGCGTTCCTGTTCGGTTCGGCCGCCCGAGCCCAGGATCGCCTGGCCAGCGACCTCGACGTGTTCGCGGTCGGCGACGTGTCGCGGTTCACGCTCTCCCGGCAGCTCGCGGAGGCGGAGCGGGAGCTTGGCCGCGAGGTCAACGCGATGGCCTACCCGCGGGCGGAGGTGGCCTCCCGCCTGGCGGCAGGTGACGGGTTCCTGCTCGAGCTGTGGCGCCAGCCGAAGCTGATGCTGGTGGGCCGGGAGGAGGATCTGCCCACCGCGGACTGAGTCACACTAGTCCGCACCGTGGACGCGGACGCCACCCTGTTCCAACGCCAGCTCGCCGAGGTGGCGCGCGCCGACGACAGCCTGAAGCAGGTCGGCGCGCGAGCCGAGGTGGCCGTGCAGAAGCTGCAGCTGGCGCGCCGCTGGGCCCACCGGGCGGCCACGATCGCGACGCTGCCCGAGTTCGCCGAGGATCCCGACTTCGCCTTCGCCAGCATGTACCAGGCCTTCCAGGACGCGGCGGACGCCTTCCTCTGCGCCCACGGCTGGCGGCCGGGGGGCGACAGGGCGCACCAGCGGACGTTCCAGCTCGCCGCGGCGGGCCTCCACCCGGTCCAGCCGGAGGCCGCGACCACCCTTCACGACAACGAGCGGACGCTGCGGCAGGCGCGGCGCGAGATCGCCTACGACCGCACTGACGTCGTCAACCGCCGCGACCTTCGCGAGTTCTTCAGCCTGGCCGCGGTCGTCCTGCCGGCGCTGGCCCAGCGCACGTGCGCGGTGATCGACTTCTCCCCTCCTCCGGCCGAGCTGGCGGACTGGAGGATCCCCGAGCTGAGCTGAGCAGCCTGTTCCTCGAAGACGGCAGCGGCCGCCGTCCGGTGTTCGGGGCGAACCTCCTGGTCGAACGCGGGTCCCCCGTAACGAACCGGCGGTAGGAGAACGGCGGGCCGGCAACCGAGCACGCCGGCGCGGGCGCCGAACGCTGCCGAAACGTCTGGGCTTCTATACACGAGCGACAGAGCCGGTACTCGGTATTTCGTTGACGAACCACCATTCTCGCCATATCCTGTACCCCTAAGTACTGGGGGGTGTAGAACCGCCCAGGCAGCGGGGTCACGTCCAATGGTGGGGGATCAGGCGTGACAGAGTACGCGCATCCGTTGGGGAACGGCCAGCGCGAGAGTGCCGCGTTGGCCGTACTGCCGACCAAGCTGGGGCCAGCACTCACCAGGAGTCGGGTTGTGCCGTCACGCCTGGCGGAGATGCTGGCGCCACAGCCAGGGTGCCTGCTGCTCGTTCACGCCGCCGCGGGGTATGGAAAGACGACGGCGCTGGCGATGACGCCTCCGACGAACGGCCTCTGGTACAACCTGGATCGCAGCGACAACGCACCGCGGCTCCTGGCGCTGCGACTGTGCGCCGCGCTCGGCCTGCCGCCACCTTCGGAGGACGTGCCCCCCCTCGGAGAGGCCCTCGCGCTGGAGCTGGCGGACGGCCTCCAGGGCCGCAGCCTGACCATCACCCTGGACCGGTTCCAGCACGTCGGCGACGCGCCGGAGGTGGGCCGGCTGCTGAGCGAGCTCCTGCTGATGGTGCCCGGTCTCGCGGTGAGGCTGGCGACACGCACGCGCCCGGCCCTGCCGCTGGAGCGCCTGCGGCTCGAGGGACGGCTGCCGGAGGTCGGCCCCGCTGAGCTGCGGCTGGACCAGGACGAGATCGAGCGCCTGCTGGCCGATGGCCTGGACCGGCCTCCGCGAGCCGCCGAGGTCGAGTTCGCGGACTCGATGCTGGGCGGCTGGCCCGCCGCGGTCCATCTCTGGATGGCGGGCCTGGACGAGAGCGCCGACCTCACGGCGCCTCTCCAGCCGGGCAAGCCGCTGCACGACTACCTGCACGAGGAGCTGCTGGAGGGCACGCTGCCACCCGAGGTGGTGGTCCACCTCATGGCGGACGCTGGCTGGCTGACCGGCCCCGGCCCGATCCGCGAGCGAGCATCGACCCCCGACCGCCGGTGGGCGATGGACATCCTGGTGCGCGACCGGGTCGGGGTCGTACCAGGCCGCGGCGGGTGGCACGTCCATCCGCTGGTGGGCTCCTTCTTGCAGGTGCACCTGACCCGGCAGTCGCCGGCCGCCAACGTGGTGGCCATCGACCCGGTGGAGACCATCGTGCCGCCGGCCCCGCTGCGCGTGGCGATCCACACGCTCGGAGGGCTGTCGGTGACCATCGACGGCGTGCCTGTCGAGGAGGCGGCCTGGCCGACCGCGGCGAGACGGCTGCTCGAGCTGCTGCTCTGCCTGCCCGGCTACCAGGCGACCGCGCAGCAGGCCGCCCGCCTCCTCTGGCCGCGCCATCTGCCGCGGTCGGCCCTCAACTCGTTCAACGTGGCGCTGCACGGCCTGCGGCGCGCGCTCGAGCCAGACCTGACCGCGGGAGCGGACTCGTCCTACGTCATCCGGCAGGGCCGGGTGTACCGGCTGCGCCTGGAGCAGATGATCTGTGACGTGGAGGAGTTCACCAGGCTGGTCCGCCACGTGCCGCGCCCACTTGGGGAGGAGCCGGCGGAGCGGCTGGAGACCGCGGTGGTGCTCTACCGCGGCGACTTCCTGGCCTCGTCCGCCGAGGAGTTCGTCCAGGAGAAGCGCACACGTCTGCGCCGTGCGATGCTCGACACGCTGGAGCGGCTCGGCGAGTGGCACGCCGAGGCGGCCAGGGGGCCGCAGGCGCTGCGCGCGTTCACCCGTCTGCTCGAACTGGCGCCGCACCGCGAGGACGCGTGGGCGCGCGTGCTGGAGCTGCACCTGGCTGACGGCGACGAGTACCGCGCCCTGGCGGCGCTGCAGCAGTGCGAGCAGAGCCTGGAGTCGGCCGGCATCGAGCCCAGCGGCCTGCTCCGCGAGCTCCATCGCCGCATCCGCCGGGAGGCCCC
>DASYBH010000147.1:0-18916 GCA_036500885.1 Candidatus Dormiibacterota bacterium | reverse complement strand
TCGACGGCGCCCTCGATTGCGACCTGGCGTACTGCTGCCTGACCAACACCATGCCGGTGCTGCGCAACCGCCTGCACGGCCGGTCGGGCTCCGCCAACCTCCTGGTGGCGTGGGTGTCCGTCCCGGACCTGTCGGTCCACGCCACCCACCAGCGCTACACGCACCTGGCCAGGGCGGGTGGCGGCGCGGTGGTGAAGTTCGAATCGGGCGGCTACGCCGGCGACATCGAGTTCGACGCGACCGGCTTCGTGAGGGATTACCCCGGCGTGGCCCGCCGCGTGAGGTGAGCCGCAAGTTCAGAGTTGCAGCACGGAGTGGGCCATGGCCGCTGGCGCGGCCACCCGCGGGGGATGAAAATCGCGCCCATCCAACCCGCGGACGGGATTTTCACCTCAGGCACGGAGGACACGGAGACGCACGAAGGAATGGGGGATCTGGCGATCGGCTGGAGCGCTGAGGCTGACCTCGAAGCCCTCCGTGCGTCTTCGTGCTCTTCGTGGCTTCGTGCTTCAGACCAATTCGGAGCGGGCGCGGCTCGGTGTTCAGCCCGACTCGGAGCTGGGGAACCAGCGCTCGCGGGCCGGGAACAGGTGCCGGTGCGTCAGCACGTTGAGCACGCGCCGCGCCCGCCCGAACGCCTCGGCCACCTCCCGGAGCTCGCGGTCGGGAACGGCGGACGCGGACGCGGCCAGGCGGTACGCGCGCCGGCCGAGCCACTCCAGCAGCCAGATGCCGCGCTGCGCCCCGCCGGCCATGGCCAGCTCCTCCGGCGGCGGCGCCGGCGCGTCGAACCGCGTGGCGTCGAGCAGCCGGCGAATGCGGTCGAGGTGACGCGGCTCCAGCGGGTGCGAGGCCGCATGCTCCGGAAACACCCCGCTGAGGAACAGGGCCAGATCACCGAGCCGCCGGCACACCGCGGCCCGCTGCGCCTCCGGCACCACCTCCAGGAGCTGCGCCAGCTCCACGGGATCGAGCTCGCTGTACCGGTGGCGCCGCCAGCCCCGCGCCGTCCGCTGCCACACCGAGCCGCTGGCCACCCGCGTGTAGGAGGCCAGCAGCTCGGCCAGGAAGGCCTGCCGCGCCGTGTCCGCCAGGAACTCGCGCAGGCTGGCGACGTCGAACACGGGGACCGTTCGGCCCGGGCCCAGCCACTCGTCCACGAAGGACGCCTGCTCCAGCTCGGCGGCCACGCGGTGCACGAGCACCGAGAAGACCAGCAGCGGGGACGAGAAGAGCCGCGGATCGAGCTCACCCGGCCCGAACAGCGCCGCGTGGACCGCCGGGCTGCGAAGCAGCGCCTCGACCCGGGCCGGGTCGGCGCGCAGGGCCTCGGGATCGACGTCCGCCCCGGCGGCCGCCGCCAGCAGCGCCAGGTCGGCCGCGCTCAGCGCACGCCTCGCCACGCGGCTTCCTCCTCTCCCCTCCTCATCTGCCGGGGGGTCAGGGGGGGCAAGTCGTCTTCCTCTACGCCCCGCCCGTGACGAGCGCCCTCAGCTCCAGCGCCAGCCGGTCGCGGGAGGCGGGGTGGATGTACATCATGTGGCCACCCTCGTAGCGCGTCGTGCGCACGTTGCCGGCGAGGCTGGGGTCGAGCCCCATGTGGTCGAGCGTCCACTCGGCGGCGGCGAAGGGCGTGGCCATGTCGTAGTAGCCGCTGGCGAGCAGCACCTTCAGGTCGCGGTTCCAGTGCATCGCCTGGCGGAGCATCGAGGCCGCGTCGAGATACCGGTTGTTGCCGTCCTCGCCATAGTTCCATGGCCGCACCGCCTCGCCGTTGAGCACCTCGTACGGCAGGTCCGACTCGAAGCCCAGCTCGCCCCGCAGGTAGGCGTTGACCGCCGCCGTGAACGGCGCCTGGATGACCGTGTAGCTGGGGTCGTACTCCGGCACCTCGCCCGCCGCGTCCGAGTCGATGCCGGTGAAGCGCGTGTCCAGACGGCCGACCGTCCTTCGCTCCGAGCGCAGCAGCTCCTTGAAGAAGCGGCCAGGCCCCACCCGCAGGTCGGCGGTTTCCAGGAAGGTCCTCGAGAGCCCGGTGAACGCCGCGAGACGATCCAGCACGCCGCGGCGTGCCACCTCCGACGCCCGGCTCCCCTGCAGCAGCACGCTGGCATAGTCGGACAGCGCGAACTCCTCCACCTCGTCGGTCAGCGACCGCAGGTCATCGGTCCGTGGCTCCAGCTTTCGGTGATACCACGCGGTGGCGGCGTACGTCGGCAGGTTCAGCACGTGAGGCAGGTCGTTGCCCAGACCGGGCCGGTTGGCCTGGAAGAGCAGCACCGCCGAGATCAGTCCGACCCCGCCCAGGTACATGCCGTGCCGCTCCTGGAGGTGGTCCGCGAGCCCGGCGGCCCTCGTCGTGCCGTAGCTCTCGCCGACCAGGAACTTGGGCGACTGCCAGCGGCCGGCCCGGCTGGTGTGCAGCCGGATGAGCTCGCCGACCGACTCCAGGTCCTCGCGGAAGCCGTGGAACTGCTTGGCCTCCTGCCCCTCCACGGGCCGGCTGTAGCCGGTGCTGACGGGGTCGATGAACACCAGGTCGCTCACGTCCAGCAGCGAGGCGTCGTTGTCGATGACCCGATAGGGCGCCGGCGGCACGGTCGGACCGTCGGGCATGTCGACCCGCCGGGGGCCGGCGAGCCCGAGGTGGAGCCAGGCCGATGACGAACCGGGACCGCCGTTGAAGACGAAGGTCAGCGGTCGCGTTGCGGGATCGTCCACGTCGGTCCGGGTGTACGCGACCGAGAAGACGCTCGCGCGTGGCTCGCCGTCGCCGCCTCGCAGCGTCGTCGTGCGCGCCACCGCGCGGTAGGCGATCTCGCGGCCGCCGATGCGCGCGGTGTGCTCGCTGGCCGATTCCGCCTCGGGCGGCGGCGCCGGCTTGTCGGTCCTCTTCGGCTCGTTCTCCGCTTCGGTCACGGCCGCCATCATGCCAGTTGGCTGGATGCTACCGTCGAGAGCGTGCCCCTGGACGAGGTGACGCCGCTGCAGCCGGACGACGGCGCGGCGGCCACCGAAGCCTCAGCCCTGCTCAACCGAGCGCTTGGCGACGGCCTGTACCGCCCGGAATGGCTGGTGGCGGACGCCGCCAACCCCGGGGCCGGCGTGTGGATCGCGAGGGCGGTAGGGAGGGAAAAGGAAGACGACCTGCCCCCCCTGACCCCCCGGCAGTTGAAGGGGGGGAGTGACGACTTGCCTCCCCTGACCCCCCGGCAGATGAGGGGGGGAGGGACGGTCGGGGTCGCCGTGGCCCGGCTCCTCGGCGCGGGGGACGACGCCTACTACCGTCCCTTCGGCGCCGCGGCCATGGAGCTGCTCCAGGGCAGCGTCGCCTCCTTCGAGGCGCTCGCGGTCGACCCGGCGCATCGCCGCCGCGGCCTGGGCGTCGCCCTGACCACCACCGCCCTGGGCTGGTTCTGCGACAACGGCTGTGACACCGCCGTGACCCTGTCCTGGCGATCGAACCGCGACGGCTCGGCCGGGCTCTTCCGCCGCCTCGGAATGCGCGAGGGGCCGACGATCGACCGCTTCTACCACGAGGAGAGCCTGCGGGACGGGTGGGTCTGCCCGGTCTGCAAGGGGCCCTGCACCTGCGCCGCCACGCTCTTCACGCTTCCGCTGGGCAAGCGACGTCTCGGCGATGAGCGCGCCCGGATCTGACGAAGCGACCCCCTCCGGCCGCTGGGGCGGCCACCTCCCCCACGAGGGGGGAGGGGCCAGAACGCGTCGGACAAAAACTTGAAAGTGCCTGCCTAGCGGTGGCCGGCAAGCCTTCGGACGGCCGTGACGACGGCCGCGAGGGCGGCCAGGACCAGCAGGCCGAGGCTCGGGTAGCCGGGCGCTCCCATGCCGATGGCCATCGCGCCGGTGGCCGGAGGGGCCGGCGCGCCGAACGGGGCGCCGGGCGAGCTCAGGGAGCCGCCACCGACGTACGCATCATGCGTGACGCCGGCGGCAGGGGCGGCGGCGCCCGCGTCCTGAGTGCCTCTCGTTCCCCCCGGGCCCGGCGGCACGGAGTCGCACGAGGCGCCCTGCCGGTCGCGGGACGAGCCCTCCGAGGGGTCAGCGCACCTGCCGCCGCCCACGTGCGTCGCGCCGTCGTTCGTGTTCGACTGGTCGCCGGCCGTGCAGTCGCCGCCGCGCTGCTGGCTGCTGAGCACGTTGAAGACGATCGGACAGGCGAGGTTCAGCCCGATGGCGCCCGTGACCGGCGCCACGATGGCGCCGGCCCCCCCGCCTCCCACCCGCGTGGTGGTGCGATTGGCGTTGGACTGGTCGCCCAGCCTGCAGTTGCCGCTGTCCCGCTGACTGCTGAGCACGTTGACATCGGCAGGGCAGGCCAGGTTGGCGCCGACCGCCCCGGTGACCGGTGCGACGATCGGGCCGCCCCGTGACCCGCCGCCGGCGACCTGCGTGACGCCGCGGTTCGCGCTGGACTGGTCACCGGCGGAGCAGTTGCCGCTGCCGCGCTGGGCACTGGCCACGTTGAGGTTGAGGGGGCAGCTCACGTTGGCTCCCGCCGCGGCCGTGACGGGCGCCACGATGGCGCCACCCGCCCTGCCGGCGCCGTTGTCCTCGTCCCCGACCGTCGTGCCGGAGGCGTTGGCGTTCGACTGCGAATGGGCCTCGCAGTTCGCCGCATCGCGCTGGCTGCTGAGCACGTTCACCGTGCCCGGACAGACGAGGTTGACGCCCACGGCCGAGGTGAGGGGCGCCACGATCGAGCTGGCCGGCAGGCCAGTGCCGGCCGTGGTCGCGCCGCCGTTGTCGTTCGCCTGGTCGGCCCAGGCGCCGGAGGGGCCCACCGCCACCAGGGCGGCGATGGCGGCGCCGGCCACCAGGGCGCGGCGCACGCGAGCGGAGCACCACTCACGCGCGCGGATACAAAAGGCCGCATTGTGCGTGCCCGTCCGGGGCGACGCCAATTCACCGAGCTCCATGCAGAAATGCACCTCCTGAAACTTGGCGGCCAGGCGTCACTGACGCCGCTCGGCACATGCCCCGCCCGGTCGTGGACACGCGACCAGATTGGGATGCTCTCGAGCCACCTCGTCCCCGGAAGGACGAATCGTCACGTGCAGAGGCCTGCCGGCCCTGCGCTTCCCTGACAGCCAGGCGCGACCTTAGCGCCTTGTACCGGCCGGGGTCAAGGGCATTTTTCCAGCCTGGGGCCGGCCGCGACGGACCGGCCCCAGGTACTGGTTCAGGCGGGCTGCGTGGATGGCGAGGCGCTGGGGCGTCCGCCCCCGCCGAACCCGCCGCGGGTGCAGCCGTTGGGTCCGGGCGCGCTGATCAGGATGCTGCGCGCCTTCACCGTGCCCGACGAGTCACGCTGGCCGTTCGCCGTGACGCACTCGCCCGCGGCCAGGCGGGCCGCGGTCGACGTGACCAGCCGGGTGACCCTGGCCGTGCTGGGCACGACCACGGTTACCGAGTCGCCGGTCTGCGGCTGCACGGTGAGCGTGCCGCCGCTGACGGCGGTCACCTTGCCGCGCACGTTCGTGAAGTCGGCCTGCGCTCCGTTCCCGATGTTCCCGAAACTGAGGCCCGGGCTGGCCCCGGCCGGGCTCGGGCTGGCCCCGCGGTTGCCCTGCACGCCACCGGAGACGCCGGCCGGCGGCGTGCAGTTCCCGTTCATGTTGAGCATGACGGTGAGGGTGGTCGCGGTGATCGCGCCCGCGGCGTCCTTCTGACCCATGGCGCCCACGCAGGCGCCCTGAACGACGTCGGTGAGCGACCCGGTGCCGCTCTGCAGCACGCTCGTGCTGGAGTCGTACGTGACCGTGACGTTGCCCGCTCGGTCCGTGACCGTCAACTTTCCGCTGCCGACCTCGGCGACCTGGCCGACCACGGCAGTCCCATTGCCGCGCGCCGGGCTGGGTGAGGCAGTGGTCGCCGTCCCGGACGACGCGCCGGTCGTGTTCCCGATGCTGCCGCAGCCACCCAGCACCGCGGCAGCCGCCCCCACGATGATGATGCTGGTTCTCACAATCCAATAACTACATCGCTCGAGCCGGCGCGGTTTCGCGCGCACCGGTCAACGATGTGTAATCGGGAGGCCGGCCGGCACACGGGGGACGGCGCCCGCGCGCCGTGCGGACCGAACGTAGCGGGTGGGACCGCGTCCCGGGAACCTGATCACATGGTTTCGCTGACACGCGAGGCGTGGGTGCGGCATCGCAAGTGCGACGCGCCCGGCTGCGAGAACGACAGTCTGCCCGAGCATTCCCTCGTCGTCCGGCCCGCGATCGGTCCGGTGCTGGACATCCCCCTTCGACTGTTCTTCTGCCAGGAGCACAAGGACGTCGATTCGCTCCTGGAGCGCTACCTGGCGCAACGAGCTCCAGCGGCCGTGGTCCGCTGACCACGGCCGTCCCGGCGGGCGGACGCCCCGCTGGTCAGGGTTCCGCGTACACGCCGCGGTACTCGGGCGGCAGCATTGCCGCGATCGCGTGCATGACGTCGTCGGCGTAGGCCTGGAGCCGCTCGCGCGGGTGTGATCCGGGGGGCAGCTCGATCGGCGGCCCGACGCGCACCCGCACCGGCACCCGCCTCAGCCGGCGCCAGAACTCCAGCGCCCGCTCCTGCCCGTACGCGGCGGCGGGTACGATCGGCGCCGGGGCCCGGGCGGCCACCATGGCCACCCCCCGCTGGCCCCGCAGCAGCGCTCGGGTCGAGCTGCGAGTTCCCTCCGGCAGGATCGCCAGCACCGCGCCCGCGCGCAGCACCTCGATGGCGTTCGTCATCGCTCCCCGCCGCCGCGCTCCCACGTAGACCAGGTCGCCCATCGAGCCCAGCAGCCATCCGAACGGCGGCCGGCTCCACTTGTCCTTGGCGACGCCGACGACGCGCCTGGGCACCAGCAGCAGTCCGATCGCCGCGTCGAGCACGTGCAGGTGGTTCGCGGCGAGGATGAACGCCCCCTCGGCCGGCAGGTGCTCGAGCCCGGCGACCTCCAGCCGGATCAGCCAGCGGAACAGCGCGACCAGGAGCCGGCGCGACATTCGCTGCCGGAGTGGCCAGCCCCGGTGCGACACCGTGGAGTAGTCGAACGGGCGGTAGGTCACGCTCATCCTCTACCGGTGGGGGGCGACCACCTCCAGCGTCCCCGGCAGCACCTCGAACGTCGCCGGCAGCGAACCGGGACGCTCGCCGTCCGCGTCCACGCCCATGCGGCGGGGCGAGGTGATCTCCACGCGCCGCACCAGGCGGTGCTCCAGTCTCGGGTGGGGCAGGTGCGCGCCGTGGCGGATCCTCCCCAGCAGACGCGCCGACTCCAGCCAGCCGATGTCGCCGACGATCACCAGGTCCAGCAGGCCGTCGTCGGGCACCGCCCCCGGCGCCATCTCCATCCCGCCACCGTAGAAGCGGCAGTTGGCGACCACCACCTGCTGGACGACCAGGTCACGCTCCTCGCCGTCGATCACAGCGCGCACCGGCCGGTTGCGCCAGCGCAGGAGCGTGAGCGCCCCCGCGATCGAGAAGGTCAGCTCGCCGTTGATCACCCTGAAGCCGCCGTTGACCATGTCGGCCACGTCCGCGCCGATCCCGGCGTCG
This sequence comes from Candidatus Dormiibacterota bacterium, assembly GCA_036500885.1. GTDB lineage: Bacteria > Chloroflexota > Dormibacteria > Dormibacterales > Dormibacteraceae > CF-161. The sequence goes on along the minus strand of DASYBH010000147.1, from coordinate 11,359 downwards.
GCGATGTTCACGAAGTGGCGGACGACCGTGTGGCCGTCAGGCCCGGCGCAGGTGACCCGGCCGGCGTCCAGCCGGCGCGCCCGGCCGCCGCGCAGCACCGCCGCGGCCTCGTCCACGTCCCGCGACAGACCGAGCGTCCGGCGGAAGTCGCCGCCGGTGCCCATGGGCAGGACGCCGAGCCGCGTGGCGCTCCCGATGCGCCGGGTGCCGTCGAAGAAGCCGTTGACGACCTCGTTGACCGTGCCGTCGCCCCCAGCGGCGACCACGAGCTCACGGCAGTCCGTGACCGCGCGCCGCGCCAGGTCGGTGGCGGCGCCGGGGCCGGTGGTCAGCACCTCGTCGAAGCGCATGCCCGACGCGCGCAGTCGCGCCGCCGCGGCCGGCCAGTCACGCGCGGTGCGGCCACCGCCCGACGCGGGGTTGACGATGACGAGAACGTCCTCGATGGCGGCGTGGAGCGTAGCACTTACGAACGGCCGAAACGATTTGTCCTGGCCACTGCGGCCGCGACGCCACTACCCTAACCCCGTGCCGCCAACACCAAGCCCGGAGCCAGCGCGGCCGGCCGGCCTTCGCCGGCTGGGCCGCCTCCTGCCCGACCTCGAGGAGGACCTGCTCCTCAACCTCTTCCACAAAGGCGCGAAGGTTCAGTGGACGTCGGAGGACCTGGAGTGGGCGCCGCCGCTGCGACTGAGCGATCGCCAGCGATTGGCGCTGGCCCGCCTGTTGACGCCTGTCTACTTCGGCGAGCAGACCGCGATGCTGGGTGCCAGCGGCATCCTGCCCGAGGTCTTCGCCGCCCGCGAGACGACGATGCAGCTCTATCTGAGCTCGTTCATGATGGACGAGGCGCGCCACTTCGAGGCCCTGACGCGCCTCTACCACAAGCTTGGCCACGACCCCATCGGCCTGCGCCAGATGCCCGAGCTGCTGCGGTATCACCACCGCATCCGCCAGGGAGATCGGGCGGACTGGGTGTGGGGCATCCTCTTCAGCGACGTGATCGCCAAGCACTTCTACCGCTCGTTCGGCGTGGCGCAGGCGGACCCGCTGTTCGGTGCCATGTCGCAGCGCATCCTGCTGGACGAATCGCGCCACCTGGCCTTCGCGGACCACTATCTCCGCCGCAACGTGCCGCTCATGTCGCCGGCGCGCCGGCAGGCGCTCATCGACATGCGTGACGACCTGTACCGTCTCCTCAGCTCCATGACCGAGCGGGTGCGGTCCGACGGCGACGCGTTCGGGGTGGATGGTGACGACTACCTGGGCCGCGTGTGGACCGACGTGGAGTCCTTCGGGCGCCGCATCGGCCTGGTCGACAGCGACGACGAGCCGCCGGCAGGGCCGGCCGACGCGGGGGAGACCGCCGGGGAGACGTCCGCGCCGGCGCCGGCGCCCACTCCGGCTCCGGACCCGCCGCCAGCGGCCTCGGCCGCCACCGCGCGCAAGTTCTCGATCTCGATGCCCCGCTGCTTCGGATGCCTGCTGACCCTGCTCTGCGGCAGGCGCCTGGCCAGGGCCTGAGCATCCAGGCAGCGAAGCGCGCGTGACGCGACGCCGGCGCTGGCCCTGGCCGCGGCGGAACACGCCCGAGCAGATCAGCGAGCGGCAGGAGCTGCTGCGCGCCCTCCCACACTGGGACCCGCGTCACGACTTCGTGTGGGAGTGGCCGCAGCCGCCGGCCGAGCTGGCCGGCATGCTGGAGGCGCTGACCGCGCACATTGTGCTGCCGGTGTCCGTCGTCGGGCCGCTCCGCGTGTCACTGGGCCGCTACCACGTCGACGAGAAGGACGGTTCGCTCGTCGAGGAGGGCCGGCAGGTCGAGGAGGTCTACGTGCCGCTGGCGCACACGGAGGGCGGCCTCTCGGACTCGATGCAGCGCGGCATAGTGGCCGTGCTGGAGGGCGAGCCCGTGCGCACGCACGTGGTCCGCGACCGGATGACGCGCGACTCGTGCTTCCTGTTCCGCACGACCGCTGACGCGTTGACGTTCGCCCGGTGGGTGACGGACAACGTCCCCGCGATGCGGCACTGGCTGCACGACCCGGCCAACCCGCTGTACGAGCAGCGCATCGGCGGCGTTGCGCGCCTGAGCAGCCATGCACGGCTGTGGGAGGTCGACACGCACGTCCTCGGGCCCGCGTGCCACGTGCTCTATCGCTACACGACGGGGGAGGCGTGCGGGCCGAATCTCATCACCCGCAACTCGTACGCCCTGAACACCGACTTCGTCGGCCCGCGCTTCACGGCCGCGACCGGGATCGCCATCGAGCGCGTGCTGCTGGAGGCCAACATGGGCGGCGACAAGAAGCCGAGCGCCCAGTACTTCACCTCGGGCGGCCACGGCAAGACGGTCCTGGCGGAGGTCACGGTGCGGGAGGAGACGCTGCGGCGTGTGCTGCGGACGAGCGCGCGCGACCTGGTGGCGCTCGAGCACCTCGGCCTGCACGGCGGCCAGGCGAGCGGGATGCAGTCCGTCGCGTTCACGCCAGCCTCGGCGGTGGCGGCGCTGTTCGCCACGACGGGTCAGGACCTGGGCATGGTGGGCACGAGCAGCATGGCGCACGACGTGCTGGAGCCAGTGGAGGGCGGCATCCATCTCGCGACGCGGTTCCCGGGGCTGGAGGTCGGCACGGTCGGGGGCGGCACCGGCCTCCCTCACGCGCGCGCCTTCCTCTCGCTGCTGGGCTGCCGCGGTCCCGGCAGCGCCCACCGGCTGGCGCAGATCATGGCGGCCGCGGCGCTGTGCCTGGAGCTGTCGGCATCGGCGGCCGCCTCCCGGCGCGGCAGCGAGAACTTCGCCGCCGCCCACCTGACGCAGAGCGGCCGCAGCTGACACCGCGCCGGCGTCTGTCGGAAGAAGGGCTGGACAGGGCCACCCACCATGCTCGGGCGGCCCCGCCCGTTGATTGCGTCTGGACGCGCGCCGACCGGCGCGCTGGCGGTGGACTCAGGCGTCGGGGGTTGACATGTGGACGGCGGTGCCGGGGCTCGGGCCCGACGCCGTGTACGAACAGCTTGCCGTTGGCCGCGGGGAATAATCGACCCACGCAGCACCACTGCGCCCCCGCAATTCACCACCAACCGAAAAAAGCTGCGCTCAGGCGGTCGGACGCTTCACTCCGTTGAGCGGATGTGAGACGCCGGCGACATGGGCGAGCTGTTCGGCGTACTCGTCCAGGGTCGTCCTCACGTCGGCCAGCACCTCGCGCAGCTCCTCGTTCCGGGCCCAGGCTCGCTCGTGCTCCACGGCCGACATGCCCGGTGGACGCTGGCTCTCGTAGTGGAGCAGCTGCGGGTGCCACTCCGCCAGGAGGGGACGCAGCACGTTGTTGAGGATGTCCAGCGCCAGGCCGCCGAAGGTGTGTGGACGCTCGCCGTTGACCTGGGCCACCAGCGGCCCGTGTGCCCGGAGGATGGTCCTCGCGGTCTCGAAGAGGCTGTGGAGCGAGTCCAGCGCCTCGCGAAGCAGGCCGTCGTCGGGGCCCAGTCGGGACACGGCGATCCGGGTGACGAGCTCGATGTACAGCTCCCAGGCGGCCGACCGCTCGGCGGCGCCAACCAGCGGGGAGTCGTGCGGGACCCTGCCAGGCGCGAGAGGGATGGCCAGGTGTCCCGCGCCGGTCCCCTGGCCGGCGTCGACGCTCCTTACGAACGTGTCCCGGTCCTGGCCTGACAGTCGCAGCGCATCGGCCAGCAGGCGCACTGTCTTGGGACGAGGACGTGTGCGCTGTCCACGTTCGTACGCGCTGATGGCCTTCTGACTGAGACCGGCACCCTCAGCAAGCTCTTCCTGTGTGAGGCCGGCGCTGATTCGCAGGCTCTGGAGCAGTCTTCCGAAGGCCGTTGGCTGAGCTATTTCCTGGTTCCCTCCTCGGCGGACCCAACCTTAGCATCACCGCCACACGTCTCGATCCCAGGCTCCGGCCGATACGGCCCAGGCAACGGGACGTGTGTCCCATTGGCGGACCGGCCCAGCCACGCTACCGTTGTCCAGCATGCCGTGGGACGACGGGCTCGCCATCTGGGTGGACCATCAGATCGCGCAGCATCCGGCGCTCGATCGCTGGCTGGAGCTGCACCTCCACACGATGGGCCTGCACGGTCCGGCCGCCCGCCATCTGCTGAAGACCCGTGTCGTCCCGGCAGTCGTGGTGGTCGTGGTGGTGCTGATGACCCTCCTCCTGCTGCTCGCGACCGTGAACATCCGGCGCGCACAACGGGCCAGGGCCTGGAGAAAAAGGATGACGATCTGACCCCCCGGCAGATTAGAGGGCAGAGGAAGACGACTTGCCCCCCCTGACCCCCCGGCAGATAAGGGGGGTAAGGGGGCTGGCGGGCCGCACAGCGCGACCCGCCAGCTCAGGAAGCGGGAGATAGTCGAAAGTTGGTCGAGCGTCGGGGCCGGCTAGGGAAGCGTCGCGGCCTTGACGTTGCCGATCTCGGAGGCCAGGTCGCCGACCGCGATCAGGCCGAGCTTGCCATTGGTGAGCGTGGCGCCCGTGGAGCTCAGCAGCGTGCCGCCGTCCATCGCGCAGGACACCTGGCTGCCCTTCATGGCCATGTTGACCGTGTGGAACACCCCGGACGCAATCGAGAGGGGCTTGGCCGAGAGAAGCTTGGCCTGGCCGCCGACGACCTGCCAGAGCTGCAGGCTCTGACCGTTCCGGATTCCGCAGGTCAGGTAGTTGCTCGCGTCGAGGAACCTGCCAGCCACGCCCACGAAGCCGAGGTCGGACGACATCGGCTTCATGTCAGCGCTGACCGAGAAGTCCATCGCCGGCGAGCCGGCGGAGAGGATCGACCAGGAGTTGGTGGAGCGCGACAGCACGTGCGTCCCGTCCATGACCACGCTGGGCAGAAGGTTGGTGACCGTGCTGGTGGCCGACCCCGAGCCGCCGAGGAGTCCGCCCAGCAGGCCGCCCAGGATCGGGAGCCCGCCGCCGCCGCTGCCGGTGACGGCGCCGAGGACCGGCAGGCCGCCCGCGACCGACTGGGTCGTGTCAGTGACCACCTTGGTCGTGTCGGTCAGCTGCCAGCCGGTCGGCAGCCCGGTGGTCAGCGGGTCGGTCGCGAAGTTGTCGGAGAACAGGGTCTTGCCCACCACCGGCAGTGCGCCGGTGACACCGCTGAGCGAGGTCCCACCAATGGCATGCGCGCCGGTCGCGAGCCCGGCGCTCGGGGCGGCGGGGGCGCTGGTGCCGCTCTGCGGAGGCGCGGCCGGCGCAGCGGGCGGAGCGCTCGTGTCGGCGCTCTGCTGGTCGGTTGCCTGCGTGCTCTGCGAGCCCTGGATGGCCAGCTTGCTGCTGGGCGCGACGGCCGCCGACGGAGCGGCGACCAGAGAGGCGGCCTCCCGCGCCCGCGGGGCGACCAGGACGACACCCACGATGGCGAGACCGGCGATCGCCACCGCGGTCTGCCAGCCACCTCCACGTCTGCTCATCATCGAGACTCTTCCCTCCTGAGTGCGGTTGCGAGTGCCCGCTGCGGGCGGGCTCAATCAGAACAACCCGGTGGAACCGGGAAAGGTGAAGTCCCGATCTCGATCAGCCGCTGACGCGCACGTTGCCGAACTCGGCCGCCTCGCCGGCGGACGTGACCAGCGCGAAGCGACCCGAGCCGAACGTGCTGTCCGTCGCGTGCACCAGGGGAGCGCCGTCGAGCGAGCACGTCAGCCGGCCGCCGCGCAGGTCCAGGGCGACCGCGTGGTGAGCGGTCAGGTCGAGCGAGACGCCCGAGGCGCCCAGTAGGGTGCGCACGCCGTCCTTGACGAGCCACAGCTGGAGCTGGCTGCCGAGGCCCACGCCGCACTCGTAGCCGTTGGCCGGGTCCTGGTAGCGACCGGACACGCCCGCGAAACCCAGGCCGAGCAGGCCGGTGGTCACGTCGGCGCTGACCGAGTAGTCGGACCACTGCGCGGAGCCTGCCCACAGGTGACTGGCGCCCGCTGCCGCCGAATGACGCAGCTGGTGGGTGCCACCGCTGTTCACCACGCCGTCCCACTGGCCGTCGCCGGCGTGCCAGCCACTGGGCAGGTTCGCGCCGACGGGGTCCGCCGCGAAGTCGTCGGCGAACGCCGGCCGGCTGGCCGGAGCGCTGGCCGGAGCGCTCGGCCGGCGGACGACCTTCGGCGTCGAGGCCGGTAGCGACGGCTGTGTGGCGCCGGTCGTCGGCGATGCGGTGGGGCTGGCGGTCGGCGACTCGGCTGGCGTCGCACCGAGCTGGTGGCCCGGGCCGAGCTGGCCGCTGAAGCGGGAGTTGTAGACGAGGCCCACCAGGACGCCGATCGCGAAGACGGCCGTCACCAGCGCGACCGTCCGCAGCGGCATCAGCCGGCGCGACGACCGCTCCAGCTGGCCGTAGCGCGCGCGATGCGGCGGTGGGGTGTCCACCACCTGCGAGTTGAACTCGCGGTGCAACTCCGCTCGAAGCCGCGTTTCGTATTTACCCAAGGCTGTCCCTATCCACAGGAACTCGGGAACCCACCGCAGGGTGAAGTGGCCGGTTGTCGGCCCAATCCTCGCCCAGCTCGCGGACCAGGATGACCTGCGCCCTGGCGAGGCGCAGGCTGACGGCTCGTTCGGTCAGGCCCAGGATCTCGGCCGTCTCGGCACGGCTGTAGCCGTGGTAGTAGCGGAGCATCACGGCGGCCGTCTCGCGCGGGGGGAGCTTGGCCAGCGCCTCCCGGAGCGGGCTGGCGGCCACCCGCACGTCGGTGCGCCCCAGGCTGGGACGGAGCAGCCGTTCGGTCATCTGACGCAGTTTGAGGCGCCGGCGCTGGCTGAACGAGACGTTGAGCGCGATTCGATACAGCCACGCTTCGACGGGCGCCTCCGGGCGCCAGCGTGGCCAAGCCTTCCAGGCGCGCACGAATGCTTCCTGGACGCAGTCCTCCGCCGTCGCGGCGTCCCCCAGGACCGCTGTCAGCGTCCGTACCAGGCGGGGATGGGTTTCCAGGTACAGGCGATCGAAGTCCTCGCGCGAGCCGGGTCGCAAACCGGACAGACCCTCCCCCACGGACTCGGCATTCTATACGACGTCCACGCCGGCCAAGTCGTCTAGGATGGCCGCGTGCCGGACGATCCGATGGCCAGACGGGTGGTCGCGGACCACTACGCCCTGGCGCTGATCGGGGTCGACCGGCCCGGCATCGTGGCCTCGATCACCGGGGCCCTGGCGCACCTCCACTGCAACCTGGAGGACGTCTCGACCAGCCTGCTGCAGGGCCATTTCGCGATGGTGCTCGAGTTCTCGGCGCCCCCCGGGACGCCGTTCGCCGCCATGCGGGAGGAGCTGCTGACCCGCTCCGCCGCGCTCGACCTCCACCTGGAGGTGTGGCCGCTCTCCGACCTCGACGCCCGCGGCGCCGCCACCCACGTGCTGAAGGTCCACGGCCCCGACCGGCTCGGCATCCTCGCCGCGATCGCGGAGACGCTCGCGGCCCACGGCGCGAACATCCGCGAGATGACCTGCACACGGGTGGCGGGGGACCGGCCCGCCTACGTGGTGACGATGGAGATCGAGGTGCCTGGAGCGGCCGTCCCCGCGCTGGAGATGGAGCTGCGGCAGGCGGCCGCGGGCCTGCGGCTGCGCCTCGTGCTCGAGCCCATCGAGCAGCACGTGCTCTGAGCCGGCGGCCCGCCGATGCCCGTCCGCCCAGCCAACAAGCCTCCCGCTTGATCCGGCCGGTCCGTCTCTATCCGGACCCGGTCCTGGTCCAGCCGTGCGGGCCGGCCACCGAACGGGACGCGGAGCGCCTCGTCACCGACCTGGTCGACACCATGCGATCGCTGCCCGGCTGTGTCGGACTCGCGGCGCCGCAGATCGGCGAGCTCCTGCGCGTCGCCGTCGTGGACTGCGCCGCGCACCGCTCGTACAGCGCGGGCAACGGGCTGATGCTGCTCGTCAACCCCCGGGTGGTCGATGGCACGGGGCGGGAGCTCGGGCGCGAGGGATGCCAGAGCATCCCCTGGTGCACCGTCGACGTGAAGCGGTTCCGGCGCATCGTGGTCGAGTCCGAGTCGGACCGATACGCCTGGTCCACCGGGATCGAGGCGCGTGCCGTCCAGCACGAGCTCGACCACCTCGACGGCGTGCTCGTCCTCGACCGGGCCGCCAGCGCCCGGGCCATCCACCACCGCGACCCCGCGGCCCGGCCCGACTAAGAGACAGGGCACTACTGTGGGATGAGGGATGGAGTCGTGGCGCATTCCACGGCTCGAAGGGCGTGACCGCGGCAGGCTCGACAGTCAGCAGGGAGCTCGACGACCCACCGTTCCGCGGCTCATGGATTGGTAACCGAGCGCGCCGGGCCTCGCGAATCGGCCCATTTCGTCAGATCGCCTGTGTTCCCCGCTCAACATCTCACTGTTGCAGGAACCGGGGCGGCGAGCGGTGGACGTCGCCGCCGGGCGGCGTGAAAAGGAAGACGACTTGCCCCCCTGACCCCCGGCAGATGAGGGGGGAGGTGACGTGGGCGTGCCGGCGTGAGATCGGGACGGCGTCCCGGACGGGCGCCGGGATACCTGGGGACCTCACAGGACCCGGCATCGGCAGGTAGGCTAAGCTGTAGGCAGCGGCGCCTGATCTCCGGTACCGTATCTCATGGCGCTGGACCACGACCCGCTTCATGTTCCCCGTGAGCGCACTTGCAGTTCAACGCAGGAGAGTGATCCGAAGCATGCAGCAGTTGGTGACTGCTCAAGACCTGGCCGATACCCTCAACCGGTTGCGCCCGGCCGACCCGATGTGGGACGAGGGCGGCTTTCGAGTGTTGGGGCGCTGGCTCGAGATCGATCCCGACGCGTCCGATGCCCTCGCCGCCCTGGTGCTCCGTTGTGATCTCGACAAGGCTCGGCGGCGCAACGAGGCCGAGGCCCGCTGGCTGGTGGCTGGCGGTGTCGGCGTCGTCTATGCCGAAGGAAAGGGTTGGCAACCGGCCAAGGACTGGCAGCCCCCGACGCCGACACTGGAGATCACGGAGCCGGCGCCGGCGCTGGAGGCCATTCAGTCCGCCCCGATCTGACACTCTTTCGTGTCGGACCGTCAGGAGATGTACGACTGGAGGGCCGGCATCTAGAGCATCAGCTCGCTGCACGGCAACCGTTGGTGACGCGCCAGGCGTTGTCGACGCTCACAGCCGGGGACGGTGCAGGACCCGGTGGCGTTCAGTGGCGTGCTGCCACCGCCCGCTTGCGTCTCCCGGCAACGGCAGCAGGCACGTAGAGCGCCGTCAAGTGAACATTGCCAGCAGCACGTGGCTGAACACCGCGTTCAGAGACTGAGCCCAACCCGCGCGCGGCCGGCGTCTGTCGAGTGACAGCTCACCCACGACACTTGACGGAGGGTCCCGGTCACTTGACAGCCTCCCGTGAAGTGCTGTGCGCGCCTAAAGGATGGTGGCTCCTTCGCCGTGGCGGGGCATCTCCGGCCGCGGCCGGCGTTGTCGAACTGTACCTTGGGCTCGATCCCAATGCCCTGTGATATGGACCACCACCGGCGGGCAGGGGCCCGGGTCGCGGTCGCCATCATCCTGGTGGCTTGCGCCGCGGCCTGCGGGCCCGCCGCCCAGACCCCTGTGCCCGCTGCCACCACTCCCACGGCCCGCCTGGGCGCGGTGCTGGTCGCCGACCCGGCCCACGGTGACCTCGTGTTCTTCGGCGGCCGGGCGCGGAGCGGCGTCGAGGGCGACACGTGGCTCTGGACGGCCGGCCGGTGGCGGCGCGTCCCGACGCCCGGCGCACCGCTGGCCCGCTCGTTCGCCGCGGCGGCGCCGGACGGCCGCGGCGGCGTGATCCTCTTCGGAGGCGATCCGTCCGATCCGCGTGGGACGCACGATGACACGTGGCGCTGGGACGGGACGAGGTGGTCGGAGCTCCATCCGAGGACGGTGCCGGACGACGGCGCCTTCCGCACGATGGCGCAGGGGCCGGACGGAATCCCGGTCCTCGTGGTGTTCCGCGCGGACGGCGTCGTTCGCACGTGGACGTGGGACGGGACCGCGCCCGCGGGCGGCGACTGGCGCCCCGCGCCGGGAAGCTCGGCCCCACCCTGGCGCGACGACGCGGGGCTCGTGGCGGACCGGGCGTCGCACCGCCTGCTCCTCACCGGCGGGATCCCCGAGCAGGGCACGCGGGCGGGCGATACGTGGGCCTGGGACGGGAGCGCGTGGAGCGAGCTGCATCCGGCGCACCGGCCGGCCGGCGGTCCGGTGGCGACAGCGGACCTCCCCGCCGGCCCGCTGCTGTACGAGCAGGACGGCACCTGGACGTGGAGCGGTGACGACTGGACGCTGGCGCAGCCGTCCGGAAGGCCGCCGTGGCTGCCGTACTCGGCCCTGGCGGCGATTCCGGGCGCGGCCCGCGGCCACGCGGTGGCGATCCTCCTCACCGGCGCGGCCGGGGCCGCGGGCCGGACGTGGGATTGGGACGGCCTCCGCTGGGCCGAGGGCTGATGGCCCTCGTGCTCGCCGAGTCGAGCGGCTGGGCCATCGCGCTGCTCACCTGCGTCACCATCGCCGTGCCGTACCTGGTCCGGCGCCGGTTTCGCGCCCCCGCCGCCTACCTGGAGCGCCTCCGGCCCCACTACTGGATCGGCTTCACCATCGCCGGGCTGTCGCTCCTCCACGCCGGCCTGGCCATGTCCTCGGGGCCCACGCCGGGCGGCGGCGACTGGGCGACCGGCATCTGGGTCGCCGGCGGCGGAGCGCTGCTCGCGCTCGGCCAGGTCTCGCTCGGAATGGGCCTGACGAGACCGGAGGGCCTGAGCCCGGCGGAGCGGAACCGGCGGCGCCGTCTCCACCTCGCCACCATGGCGCTGCTCGTGACCGCGGGCCTCGTGCACATCGTGCTGAACGGGCCGCTGGCGCGGGCGCTCCTGGCCGGCGCTCCCGTCCGCTGATCCGCCGGCAGCCGGCGAGAACGCCGCCCGCCTACCTGGGGACGACCTCCCGAAGCGCGCCGCTGCCCACGTCGTAGACGAAGCCGCGGATGCCGTCCCTGTGGGGCACGAAGGGACTGGCAGCGATCCGGGCCATCGATTGGCGGACGTCGTCGTCGAGGTCCGGGAACGCCTCCAGGGCGAAGTGGGGACGCAGACCGGTCTCGGCTTCGATCTGCCGCTTGAGACCGTCGTCGCTGAACGTGAGCATGCCGCAGTTGGTGTGATGGATGACCAGGATCTCACGGGTGCCCAGGAGCCGCTGGGAGATCAGGAGGGAGCGGATCACGTCGTCCGTGACCACGCCGCCGGCGTTGCGGATGACGTGGACCTCCCCCTCCTCCAGCCCGAACACACGGTGAACGTCGAGGCGCGCGTCCATGCAGGCCACGATGGCGACCGGGCGGGCGGGACGGTGGGA
>DASYBH010000146.1:0-5685 GCA_036500885.1 Candidatus Dormiibacterota bacterium | reverse complement strand
CCTGACGGAGCAGGGGGAGATCGGCGAGGGTGTGTCCGACACGGAGGAGGTCGGCCGAGGTGGACAGGTCGAGGCCGGCGCGGATGGAGAGCCAGTGAGCGCAGGAGCGGATGCCGGCGCCGCCCCAGCCGCCGGCGGCGTCGAAGGAGGCGGCGAGCTGAGCCAGCTCGGCCAGCGCCGCGTGAACGTGGGCGGCGAGCTCACAGAGCTGGCCGCCGGCGGCATAGGCAGTCTCCTCGTCTAGGCGGCGCGGGAGGGGCTGGGCCATGACTCGATGATAGCGAACGTACGTTCGAAAGGGAATGCTTTACAAAGAATGGCTGTGAGCGTCCCTTCTCCGCGCCGCTTCCAGCTACTGCCACAGGGCGTGCCGGTCCTGCGCGCATCTGCGGTTCGGGCGACCCCGTCAGGCCGACCCCAGCGACCACATGAGGTGCAGGAGCGCCTCGGTGCCTCGGTGGTAGTGGTCCAGGCTGAAGTGCTCGTTGGGGCCGTGCGCCCCGGCGCCCGGCTGCGCCAGCCCGCTGATCATCAGCGGCGCGCCGAGCGCCTCCTGGAAGTCGATCGCCACCGGGATCGAGCCTCCGGTCCGGAGCCGCGCCGTGCGCTGGCCGAACGCCGTCTCGAACGCCGATGCGAGCGCCAGCGCCCCGGGGTGGCTCGCACCCGTGACGACCGGCGGCGCCGCCCCGAGGAGCTTCACCTCCACCCTGACGCCAGGGGTCGTGAGCTCGTCGAGGTACTCGGTGAGCGCGTCGAGGATGCGCAGCGGCTCCTGGCCGGGCACCAGCCGCATCGAGACCTTGGCCCTCCCCCTGGCGGCGATCACCGTCTTCTTGCCCTCGCCGGTGAAGCCGCCGATGAAGCCGTTCACGTCGAGCGTGGGCCGCGCCCACGCCCGCTCGGCCGCGCTGTACCCGGCCTCGCCCTCGAGCACGGGCGACCCGATCAGACCGCGAATCGTCTCGGCGAACGCGTCGGAGCGGTCCCAGTCGGCCATCTCCCCGGCGTCCGGCGCCAGCACGCCATCGTAGAAGCCGGGGATGGTCACCCGTCCGTCGCGTCCCTTGAGCTCGCCCAGGATCCGCGCGAGCGTGTTGAGCGGGTTGGGGGAATTCCCGCCGTAGCCGCCCGAGTGCAGGTCGACCGCCGGCCCGGACGCCTCCAGCTCGACGTACAGGATGCCGCGCAGCCCGGTCACGAGCTGGGGCCTCCCGTCGGGCGAGAACCCGCCATCCCAGACCAGCACGTAGTCGGTCGCCAGCCGGCCGGCGTTCTGGCGCACGTACGTGGGCAGTGACGGCCCCGTGATCTCCTCCTCGCCCTCCAGCAGGAAGCGGAGGTTGACCGGCGGGCCGCCCGCGGCCAGGGCGTGCTCGGCCGCCTTCAGCGCCGCCATGTGGTTGCCCTTGTTGTCCGAGGCGCCGCGTGCGTAGACCATGCCGTCGCGGATGGTCGGCTCGAACGGCGGCGTCCGCCACTCGTCCAGCGGATCGGGCGGCTGCACGTCGTAGTGGCCGTAGATGGTGAGGGAACGCGCCCCGCTGGCGCCGCGCCAGTCAGCCTGCAGCACCGGGTGCCCGCCCTCCACCACGTCGGTGACCGACACCTCGAAGCCGAGCGACCGCAGGCGCGCCGCCAGCCATTCGCAGTTGTGGCGGACGTCGGCGCGGCGCTCGGGCAGCGTGCTGATGCTGGGGATGCGCAGCTCTTCGAGGAAGTCCGCTTCGGCCGCGCCGCGACCGGCGCGGGCAGCTTCCAGGGCGCGTTCGAGGCTCATACGGGAATGGTGCTCCTTTTGGTGGATGGACTCGACTACTCGACGGGGAAGTAGCAGGCGGCCTGGTGACCGTCCAGCCTGACCGTGTCCAGCGGCGGCTCGGACTCCGCGCAGCGGGGCTGGGCCTTGAAGCAGCGGGTGCGGAACCGGCAGCCGGAGGGCGGGTTCACCGGCGAGGGCACGTCGCCGGTCAGGATGATGCGCCGTCGCTCCCTCTCGACCCTCGGATCGGGGATCGGGATGGCCGAGAGCAGCGACGAGGTGTAGGGATGCTTCGGCCGCCGGTACAGCTCGTTGGCGCCCGACACCTCGACCACCTTGCCCAGGTACATCACCGCGATCCGGTCGGAGATGTGCTTCACGACCGAGAGGTCGTGCGCGATGAACAGGTACGTCAGGTTGAACTGGTCCTGCAGCCGCTCCAGCAGGTTGATGATCTGCGCCTGGATGGAGACGTCCAGCGCGCTGATCGGCTCGTCGCACACGATGAACGAGGGATCGACGGCCAGCGCCCTGGCGATGCCGATGCGCTGCCGCTGCCCGCCCGAGAACTCGTGCGGGTAGCGGTTGGCGAAGTTGGGATTGAGGCCCACCACGTGGAGCAGCTCCTGGATCCGGTCCTGGCGCTGCCGGCGGTTCTGGGCGAGGCCGTGGATGTCGAGCGGCTCGCCGACGATCTCGCCGACGGTCTGACGCGGGTCGAGCGAGGCGAACGGGTCCTGGAAGATCATCGCCAGCTCGCGGCGCATCCGCCGCATCTCGGATCCCGACAGCCGGGTCAGGTCCTGGCCCTTGAACCGCACCTCGCCGGCGGTGGGCTCCACCAGCCGCAGGATCGAGCGCCCCAGGGTGGACTTGCCGCACCCCGACTCGCCGACCAGGCCCAGCGTCTCGCCCTGGCGGATGCTGAGGTCGACGCCGTCCACCGCCCTGACGTGCGCAACCGTTCGCTGGAGCACGCCGGCGGTGATCGGGAACCATGTGCGCAGGCCCGTGACCTCCAGCAGCGGGTCGGCCGCTGTCCAGGCGCGCCTGAGCTGGGGCGTCGTGGCGGTCTCAGCCACCGATCTCACCTCCCTTCCTGACGGCGCCGGCGGCGCTCAGCTCCATGCCATCCTGCGTCACCCAGCACGCCGCGCGCTGCGTGTCGCCCACCCACTCCAGGCCCGGCCCCTGCCGCACACAGCGGTCGACGCGGAACGGGCAGCGCGGATGGAAGGCGCAGCCGCTCGGCAGGCTGCTCAGGTCGGGCGGCAGGCCCTCGATCGCCCGCAGGGCCTCGTGCTCCTCGGCGTCCAGCCGGGGGATCGACTGCAGCAGCGACCACGTGTACGGGTGCTTGGGACTGGCGAAGACGTCGGCCGTCGGTCCCTCCTCCACCACCCGTCCGGCGTACATGACCATCACACGCTCGCACATCCCGGCCACCACGCCGAGGTTGTGTGTGATCAGGATCGTCGCCGTGCCGAACTCCCGGTTGACCTGCTTGAGCAGCTCCAGGATCTGCGCCTGGATCGTCACGTCCAGCGCGGTGGTCGGCTCGTCCGCGATCAGGACCGATGGCGCCGTGGTCAGGCCCATCGCGATCATGGCCCGCTGCCGCATGCCGCCCGAGAACTCGTGCGGGTAGTTCTGGATGCGGCTCTCCGGCTCCGGGATGCCGACCTTGGTGAACATGGCGACCGCCTCCTTCAGCGAGCGGCCGAGGTCGAGGCCCTTGTGCAGGCGCAGCGGCTCGCCGACCTGCCAGCCGGTGCGGTACACGGGGTTGAGCGAGGTCATCGGGTCCTGGAAGATCATCGCGATCTCGGCGCCTCTGACCTCCTGCATCTCCTGGTCCGACGCCGTGACCAGGTCGCGGCCCTTGTAGAGGACCTCGCCCTCCACGATCCTGCCGGGACGGGGCAGGAGCCGCATCAGGCTCAGGACCGTCATCGACTTGCCGGAGCCCGACTCCCCCACGATGCCCAGCGTCTCGCCGGGGTCGACGTGGAAGTCGACGCCGTCGACGGCCTTGACCAGGCCGTCCTTGGTCGGGAACTGCGTCCTGAGCCCTCTGACCTGCAGCAGGTGCTCAGCCATCGTCAACCATCGTCAACTTCTCCCATCACCTGAGCCTCGGATCGAATGCGTCGCGAACGGCGTTGCCGAACACGTTGGCGGCCAGCACGGTGATGAAGATCGTGAGGCCGGAAAAGAGCACGAGCGACGTCGAGTGCACGAAGTACGTCTCGGCGTTCGTCAGCATGTTGCCCCAGCTCGCGGTCGGCGGCTGGATGCCGAGGCCGAGGAAGTCGAGGGCCGCCTCGATCAGGATGATCTGACCCAGCGCCAGGCTGGCGGCCACGATCATCACGGGCATCACGTTCGGCAGCAGGTGGCCGAGGATCAGCCGGGAGTCGCGAGCGCCGATCGAGCGGGCGGCGAGCATGAAGTCCCGGTTCTTGATCGACAGCACCTCGCCGCGCACGAGCCGCGCGACCGAGCCCCAGCCCACCGACGCGATGATCAGCGACAGCGTGAGGGCGCTCGGCCGGAACAGGATGGACAGGCCGATGAACAGGAAGATCGGCGGGAACGCCAGGACGACGTCGACGATCCGCATCAGGACGTCGTCCACGACCCTGCCGTAGTAGCCCGCCACCAGGCCGATCGCGGTCCCGAACGTCAGCTGGATCGCCACCGTGAGGAAGCCGACGCCGAGCGAGACGCGCGCTCCCCAGATCAGGCGGGTCAGGGTGTCGCGGCCCAGCTCGTCGCTGCCCAGCCAGTGGATCCGGCCGGGCACGTCGAAGTTGTTGTTGAGGTCCTGCCGGGCCGGGTCGTAGTGCGTGACCAGCGCCGAGAGCACGGGTGCCGCGACGGCGATGACCGCGAGCAGCAGGAGGAGGCCGCCGGCGGCCATCCCTACCTTGTTGGTGCGCAGGCGCTCCCAGGCCTCGCCCCAGTAGCTCTGCGCCGGCCTGTGCGGCCGGGGCTCGGCGCGCTCTGCCGCCAGCTCGGGGGCGGCGATCGTCTCGTCGATCACGAGTCGTCACGCATAGCGGATCCTCGGGTCGAGCCAGGCGTACAGGACGTCCGCCAGCAGGTTGCCGAACACGACCAGCAGGGCGGCGAACGTCGTGATGCCCATCACCGTCGTGTAGTCGAGCTGGGTCGCCCGCTCGAACGCCAGCCGCCCGATGCCGGGCCATCCGAAGACCACCTCGACCACCAGGCCGCCGCTGACCAGCGCCGGAAGCTCCAGGCCCACGAGCGTGACCAGCGGCACCACGGCGTTGCGCAGCGCGTGCAGGTAGACCACGCGGCGGTCCGTCATCCCCTTGGCGCGGGCCGTGCGCACGTAGTCCTGGGACAGCACCTCCACCATGCTGGAGCGCACGAACCGCGACCAGACGGAGAGGTAGAAGAAGGACAGCACCGTGGCCGGCATGACCAGGTGCGTGATCCTGTCCAGCAGGTCGCCGCCGTTGAACGCGCTGTACGCGCCCCCCGACGGCAGCCAGGGCAGGCCCATGGCGTGCAGCTGGACCGAGAAGAACAGGATCAGGACCAGGCCCAGCCAGAACTGCGGGATCGCGAACCCCGTCGTCGACAGGACCGTGGACACGTTGTCGATCCAGCCACCCCGTCGCAGCGCACCCGTCACCCCCAGCGGGATGGCGAGCACCACGCCGAGGAGGATCGCGGTGACGGTGAGCTCGAGCGTGTTGGGCAGGCGCTCCAGGATGTGGCTCGTCACCGGGCTCCCGTCGAGCAGCGAGCGGCCGAGGTCGCCGTGCACGATGCCCGCCAGCCACGTCACGTACTGCAACCAGAGCGGCCGGTCGAGGCCGAGATTGGCCCGGATGCGCGCGATGTCCGCGGGCTTCAGGCTGGGATTGAGGTCGAGGCCCGGCACATAG
>DASYBH010000145.1:0-3617 GCA_036500885.1 Candidatus Dormiibacterota bacterium | reverse complement strand
AGGGGGGCCTGCCCCCCCTTGCCACCTGCTGGCTACCCGCCCACCCTGGCGACCGTGAACACGCAGCAGAAGGTGCCGGTCGCGCAGCCGCACTCAGTCTCCTCGATCGCCCAGTCGTTGGCCAGGCGGCCCCAGCGCAGGGCCGACTCGAAGGCGGCCACCCAGTAGTGACAGGACTTCGCGGGCTTCAGGCGGCCCAGCGTGAACAGATTGGCGTAGTGGACGATCCAGAACTGACGCTTGTCGATCTGCTTCCACGCGTGCAGGGGCTCGCCGCGGACGCGGTCCATGCTGTGGTTGAAGACGTACAGCGCGTCCGCCACCTTGCTCTCGGGCCTGCCCATCATCCGGAACGGCTTCGGCTGGGTGCTGCGCAGCCAGTCGTCGGTGACGGAGCCGCCGAGCTGGCGGAGCCTGGAGGGGCCGTCCGCCCCGAAGACGAGCTCGAATGCCTCCGCGAGCCGGCTGCACTCCTCCGTGGTGGCGGTGCGGTCGCCGTCGTCGGCGGCGTCCTCGTACAGGTACCTCTGCAGCCCTGCCGCCTCCAGGACATGCGGCCAGCGCCGCTCGGCCACCTGCTTCGCGTGCCGCATCAGGCAGGCGAAGTACGAGTTCAGGATGGGGAGGTCGTGGCTCTCCAGGCTGGGCACGCCCATCTTGTGCAGCATGCTGATGGCCGAGTCCACCGGGATCGGCGCGGCCTGGATACCGGCGGGAGGCGGTAACAGCGGCACCAGGTCGGGCCCGCCGGCGCTGGGCGGGGGTGCGAGCGCCACTCTCTCGGGCTCCGGGGCGACCGCGTAGCTCGCCGGCACGCTGGCCACCGGCGGACGTCGCGGTCCGGTCATCTCCTCGACGTCCGGGACCCCGATCAGCTCCTCGAGCAGCGCCCAGACCGATTGAGGCCGGTCGTTGGGGTTCTTGCTGAGGGCACGGGTGAGGGCCGCGTCGACGCCGGGCGGCAGGCGGCGGTTGCGGGCGTTGGCGGACGGCACCTGCCCGTTGAGCGTGGCGGTGAGGATCTCGCCGACGGTGCGCCCGCTGAACAGCGGCGTCTCGGTCAGGATCTCGAAGATCAGCACGCCGACGGCGTAGACGTCCGAGCGACGGTTGGGCTCCCTGCCCTCCACCTGCTCGGGGGCCAGGTACTGGGGCGAGCGCAGATTGTAGCCGGGGCTGGTCAGGGCCAGCGGGCCGGTGCGCCGGCTCGCGATCCCGAACTCGGACACGTAGGCGCGGCCGGACGAGTCGACCAGGATGTTGTTGGGCTTGAGGACCCGGCAGACGAGGCCGAGGTCGTGCGCCCGCTCCAGCGCCTCGGCCAGCTGGCTGACGACGCTCCACAGCAGGTCGGGGTCGACCCGACCCTGAGCCATCAGGTCGTCGAGGGTGGGCGCTTCGAGGAACGGGGCCGTCGCGAAGGTGACGTGCTCGTCGCGGCCCACGTCGTACATCGGCAGGATGGCCGGATGGTCGACCCGCGAGCAGAGGCTGGCCTCGCGGCGCAGGCGCTCGACGAGCGTCGCCTCGGGTTCGAGCTGCCGGTCGATGACCTTGAGCGCCCACTGCGAGCCGAGGCTGCCGGTCGCCCGGTACACAGCGGTGTGCGTTCCGTGCCCGAGGCAGCGGATGAGCTGATATCCGCCGACGCTCGAGCCGCCGAGCTCCTGGATGTCTACAGCCACAATCTCACCCGCACTTTAACCCTGGACGATGTGCGATGGGTCGCTCCGGCACCGGTCCGGCGACGGCAGCCGCCGTCCGGGGGTCCGCTCGCACCAGCGAGCTCGTTGCCTCGCACTCCGCCCCCTTTCTCTTCTTCGTACCGCTTCGTGTGTTGGATCGCAGGCCAGATGTCTTCCCGAGATGACCGTTCCAGGCGATGGACTACACTCGACCACGTGAGCACTGCCCAGTTCGGCGTCTTCGGTCTGGCCGTGATGGGCCAGAACCTTGCACGCAACGTGGCGTCGCGTGGCGTTTCCGTGGCAGTGTACAACCGGACGCCCACCCGCACCCGACGAATGATCGACGAGCACGGCTCCGAGGCGACCTTCGTCCCGAGCTACGACGTCGGCTCCTTCGTGGCCTCGATCGAGCGGCCACGGAAGATCCTGGTCATGGTCAAGGCGGGCCCGCCGGTCGACGAGGCGATCGGCGAGCTGCGGCCGCACCTGGCCGCCGGCGACATCGTCATCGACGGCGGCAACTCCTACTTCCGCGACACGCGCCGTCGCACGGCCGAGCTGGAGGGCACCGGGCTGGGGTTCATCGGCACCGGCATCTCGGGCGGGGAGGAGGGGGCGCTGCTCGGCCCCAGCATCATGCCCGGCGGCACGCGCGAGGCGTACGGGCACGTCGAGCCCATCTTCACCCGGATCGCCGCCCAGGTCGACGGCGTTCCGTGCTGCGCGTACATGGGCCCGGACGGCGCCGGCCACTACGTGAAGATGGTCCACAACGGGATCGAGTACGCGGACATCCAGCTGATCGCCGAGGCGTACGACTTCCTCGGCCAGGCGCTGGGCCTGGGGGCGACCGAGCAGGCCGCCATCTTCCGGGAGTGGAACCGCGGCGACCTGGACTCCTACCTGATCCAGATCACGTCCGAGGTGCTGGCCAAGCGGGACGCGGCGACCGGGCGTCCCCTCGTGGACGTGATCCTGGACGAGGCGGAGCAGAAGGGTACGGGCAAGTGGACCGCCCAGGATGCGCTGGAGCTGGGCGTGCCCGTCACGGCGATCACCGAGGCCGTGTTCGCCCGCTCCCTGTCCGCCCAGAAGGCGCGCCGGGTGGCGGCGGCCGGGGTGCTGGCGGGGCCGGCGGGGGCCGTGCACGGCGCCGAGGGCCTCGTCGAGGCGGTGCGGGACGCGCTCTACGCCTCCAAGGTGGTCGCGTACGCGCAGGGTTTCGAGCAGATGGCGGCCGCGTCCGCCCAGTACGGGTGGGGCCTGGACTTCGGCGCCATCGCCACGATCTGGCGCGGCGGCTGCATCATTCGCGCGCGCTTCCTCAACCGCATCCGCGAGGCGTACGCGGAGTGTCCGGACCTGCAGAGCCTGCTGCTGGCCCCGTACTTCCGGGATGCCGTCGCCGGTGCGCAGGACGCCTGGCGGCGGGTGGTTCGGACGGCGATCGACATCGGTGTGCCGGCGCCGGCCTTCTCGTCGGCCCTGGCCTACTACGACGGCTACCGCCGCGAGCGAACGCCGGCCAACCTGGTGCAGGGCCTGCGCGACTACTTCGGCGCCCACACCTACCGCCGCGTGGACCGGGAGGGCAGCTTCCACACCCGCTGGGCGCAGGACGGGGTGGAGGTCGAGGCGTAGGGCCGGGGAAGGTCCCACTCTGAGCGCACGGTAGACTCTCTACCCGCGGACGGAGAGGTCGCCTAGTCCGGTCGAGGGCGCGGCACTGGAAATGCCGTACAGGGAAACCTGTCGTGGGTTCGAATCCCACCCTCTCCGCCAGTGTCAGCGGGCCGTTTCAGATCGAGCAGGAGTCGTCCGCGCACGCTGCCGCATCGCCGCCGCTGGGTGTCAGCACGGTGATCGGATGCGCG
This sequence comes from Candidatus Dormiibacterota bacterium, assembly GCA_036500885.1. Classification (GTDB taxonomy): domain Bacteria; phylum Chloroflexota; class Dormibacteria; order Dormibacterales; family Dormibacteraceae; genus CF-161. The sequence continues at coordinate 55 of DASYBH010000145.1, read as the reverse complement.
TCGGTCCATGCCCGCTCGAGCGCCTGCAGCAGGACGTCGGCCGCCTGGGCGCCGG
>DASYBH010000144.1:0-1803 GCA_036500885.1 Candidatus Dormiibacterota bacterium | reverse complement strand
GCTGGACAGGCCGTCGGCTCCCGTCAGCAGGACCTGTGTATGGCCGTCCTCGTGGATCGCGACCACCTGGTTCGCCACGATGAGCGCCGCCACGACGATGTCCGTGCCCGGGATGAAGGTGAAGTTGTCGATCTGGCCCAGCCCGGTGGCGACGGCGAGCACCGGACCGGGGGTGCCGTCGTCCCGGATCGGGAAGCGCACGATGGTGCCCCTGTCGGTGTTGCTGACCCACACCGCGCCGTCATGGACGGCGATGCCGTTGGCGCCGAGAAAGGACGTCCTGGCCAGGCTCGCGTCCGAGACCCAGGCGACGGGCGCCCCGCCGTTGACGGAGACGCGCCACACGGTCGCCAGGGTGGAATCGGCGATGTACAGCTGGCCGTGCGCGGCGTCCAGCGCCATGTCGTTGGGGAACCCGTTCGCGGGCAGCGAGGCGATCTGCACCGGCGCGCTGCCCGGCCGGATGCGCCACACCCCGGTGTTCGAGTCGGCGGTGCAGTCCACCAGAAACACCGTGCCGTCAGAGGTGCGCGCGATCCCCAGGCTCAGGGAGATGGCACTCGGGCTGCAGGCCCCGCCCCTGGGGAGCTGGCCCAGGACGGAGAGGTGGCCATCGAGACTCACCCGCACGGCCTCGTCCGCCTCGGAGAACGAGATGTCCGCCGACCCGTCCGGCTCGATGGCGAGGTCCTCGGGCGTCTGGTTGGCGGCCAGGTCGAAGTGCGCGACGATGCGGGGGTTGGTCACGGTCAGCTCGGTCGCGCTGGCCGAGCCGGTCGATCCGGCGAGGACGCCGATCGCCATCACGGCGGCGATCACACTGGTACCGATGCGCATGTCTGTCCTCCTGTCGTTGTCCTCGACGGTGCGCGAGATGATCGCACCGTCCTCTCACCGACTTGGACACCGCCCGGCCCCATAACTGGGCGGCGATCGTGGCAGGATTGCGCGGTGACCGCGGACGTCGTCGCCCAGGCGCGAACCGGAGACCAGGAGGCGTTCCGTCAGCTCGTCGAGCCGCACCGGCGCGAGCTGTGCCTGCACTGCTACCGGATCCTGGGTTCCCTGCACGACGCCGAGGACGCGCTGCAGGACACCCTGCTCGCGGCCTGGCAGGGTCTCCGCGGGTTCGAGGGCCGCTCCTCGTTCCGGACGTGGCTGTATCGGATCGCGACCACCCGCAGCCTCAACGCGGTCCGCTCCCGCGGCCGCCGGCCCGCGACCGAGCCCGCCATGCCCCCGGGCGACCTGCCCGAGCCCACCCGGCGGGGCGAGGTGCCCTGGCTCGAGCCGTTCCCCGACCGGCTGCTCGAAGGGCTGGCCGACAGCGCTCCCGGCCCGGACGCCCGGTACGAGGCGAAGGAAGCCGTCTCCCTGGCCTTTGTCACGGCCCTGCAGCTGTTGCCGCCCCGCCAGCGCGCGGTCGTGATCCTGCGCGACGTCCTGGGCTTCCACGCCGCCGAGGTCGCCCAGATCCTCGAATCGACGACGGAGTCGGTCACCAGCGCGCTCAAGCGGGCGCGGGCGACGCTCCAGCGGCAGCTCCCCACAGACGGGGACCAGGAACCGGCCCCCCACTCCCAGGCTGAGCGGGAGCTGGTCGAGCGGTTTTCGCGGGCGTTCGCGGCGGGCGACGTGGATGGCGTCGTCGCCCTCCTCGCGGAGGACGTCCGGCTGGCGATGCCGCCGGTGCCGTTCGAGTGGCTGGGATCCGAGGTGGCCGGCGGCTTCTTCGGGGCGATATGGACGGCGCTGGGCTCGCCGCCGCGCCTGGTCGCGACCAGGGCCAACGGCCAGCCCGCC